>JAIPJH010000011.1 GCA_021734245.1 Candidatus Cloacimonadota bacterium
GCTGCTCTGCATCGGGGTTTTCCAAATTTTCTCCCCTGTTTGAGGGGAGATCCGGCAGTTGCCGGAGAGGGGTAAATAATGAAAATTCGATTTTCAGCTTGCTGAAATAAATTTAGCGAAATACACCTTGGCTCTGCCACGGTGATAGTCAAATTTAAGAATTTTCTTTATTTCGGAAACCTGGCATTCGAAAGTCTGCCAGGTTTTTAATAATCATCGTATTCAATTATTTCAAATTTCAATTCGATATTTTGATCGTTTTCATATAAAGAACAACTAAGGATTACAGTTAAACCAGAATATGAAGGACAGCGCATATCAATCCAATGAAAAGTTCCATTACTATTAATATCTTCATTCAAACTCCAGTTTCCAAACTTATTTTGTTCTTTAATATTAAAGAGAAAGTTTTTCAGATTTTGAAGGTAGCTTGAAGCTTTTTCATGATTATTTCCTTCGAAATATTGTACTATTACTGTATAACCGCTTTCACCATCTTCATACCAATATTCATAATATGCAACTTCCGCTCCTGGAAAATCAACATTAACTAATTTATTGCCAAATGTGCCATGAACTTTATTCTCAGAAATAACTTCTTTGAAGTAATTATCTGATGAATTCAGAATACTGGAAACAGCTTGATAAAATTTTTCGGAATCAATTGCATCTGATGATTGAGCTTCAACATTAAAGATAAGTCCAGTAATAACTATCATTACAAAGAATATTTTTTTCATAAGTTCCTCCAATCTATTATCTTCATATGAGTTCTGCATAATAGAGTTTTTTCGTCTTCCTGACGTTTTCTTCCAAGTTGTTCTTACGGCTTCGAGAAACTACGCCGGCACAAGTGGGAAGGATCTCGCTTTAATGAGATTCTTCAGTAGATATTTCCTGAAAGAAACTTCAGAATGACTGCATTTTTAATTATACAGATTCCTTTTATTTTCATCAACCTTTTAGGTTCTCAATTTTTGTAATGAATTTTTTTACTCTGTTTTCACTTACACTATTCTGCCAGTTTCCATCTATTTTGAAATGAGAACCAATTATAAATCCGTCAGCATAATTCCAATATTCAGAGATGTTTTGGATCGATATTCCTGAACCGATCAAAATGGCTAGTTTTGTAGATCTTTCAGCTTCTTTCAAATCAGAAAGCTCGGTTTTTTCCGAAGTGGATTTGCCGGTGATGATGATGCCATCACTCAAGAAGAATTCAGCGGCTTTGGTAAAATCGGAGATGCTTAGATCAGATGTGATAGCATGAGATGAATGCTTCTTCTGGACATCAGTGAAAATGGCAATGTGTTCAGCTCCGATTTTTTTGCGAAATCGCATCAATTCTCCGGCATCGGAGTTCATCAAGCCCTCATCAGCAATGTGGGAAAATACAAAACCTTCACAACGGACGAATTCGCATTCGGCAGCAAGTGCTGCCGCCAAAGCCGCCTGATTGGCTCCTGCCAGAATTTGCAAACCGCAGGGCAAATTCACTTCGCATTTCACTTCTCGGGCAATAGCAGTCATTGCAGCTGTAATCTCCGGACCAACTTCCCGATTCAAATAGGGAACATCGTGCATGTTTTCCAGCATGATCGCATCAACTCCACATTCCTGGTAGATTTTTGCTTCTTTGACAGCTAAATCAATAATTTCAGCAATTGTTTTGTCATTTTTTGGTGTTCCCGGCAAAGCCTGAACATGGATCATTCCAATAATTTTTTTAGTCTTGAAAAAATCTACTGTAAATTTGTTCATTATATTTTCCAATCCTTTCTAACGCATTTACAAAAACCGTGATAAATAGCACAGATTCCTCCAAAAATGGAGAAAAATCCCCAGAACAATGGAAGTGCAAAAATGTGCATTATGGAAATTTCACCGTTATTTGCCTTCACACTTTCCGAGATTATTGGAACGTAATAAATTCCAGCTGTAACAAGCATGCAGCCTGCTACGATCGCCGCATGACCAAAAATGATCATCCCATAGCGGTTTTTCACAAATGTTATCGTTATCAATCCTGTTGCTATGATCAATTTTACGAGAGCCCACATAATGATGCCCTGAGCAAAATGAATGACTGCAAAAACCAGCAATCCAATTCCCAATAATAATGTAATAATACTTCCAATTTTCATCTCTTTCTCCTTTTCGTCATCCTGAGGTAGCTCAAAGCTTCGGCTTGGCAGGCAAAATGACGATGTTTTGAGTAATTTCTTTAATAATCCATAACTTATCAATCCCAATGAAGTTGCAATTATTCCCATATATAATTCATCCACATTTTGCCAGAAACCAGTTAGTGTAATATTGCGCCAAACTGAAACCGTGATAACTCCCAGAATACTGGCAAAAATAAACTGATTATCTTTTATTTTTCCCGGAAAGATATAACCGTAAAGAACAGGTAATAATAAACAACTCGCCGAGTAACTTCCCAACGTTTTCCAAACATCTTTTATGTTCCCTTCAAATACAATTCCCAATATAACTGCCAGAATTCCCACGAAAATGATTCCCAAATGATAAAGTGAAACTTTTCCTTTCAATTTTCTTGGCATCAGATCATAGGAAACTGTGGTGCCGGCAATGAAAAGATAAGAATCCAATGTAGAAAGAATCGTAGCGAGAATCCCAGCCAAAACAAATCCTCTGATTCCTGCAGGTAGAATTTGCAAAGCATAGATCAGATAAGCTTTATCGGAAGCTGCTTCTGGAATTACAGCTCGTGCGTACATTGCACCGCTGGTCGTGCAGATATCGAATAAAAACCAGATCAAGGTAGAAATCAAGATTCCATTTCTGGCTGCTTTCTCATTTTTGGCAGCAAAAACTCGCTGGTAGAAATTCGGATCGACTAAAGTGGAAAGTGCGATAAATCCCCAAACCAAAGTAGTTGCAAGACCAACTCCGCCTGTAGGTGAAAAATGTGTGGCTGGTAGATTGGCTTTCAGAAATCCGATTCCACCGAATATTTTTACTGAAAAAACCAGAACTAAAAACACCCCCAGACACATCACGAAAAACTGTACGATATCAGAAAATACAACTGCCCGAAATCCACCATAAAGTGTATAGATAATAACGATCGTAGTTCCGATCAGCATACTTACAAATAGGGTTCCACCAAAAATTGCCTGAATCAGCAATCCCAAACTTATGACATAAGCGATAGGAAGCACATTGAAAAAATTGAAAACAGCACTCAGTTTTTCCGATTTAGGACCGAACATTTTCCCTACCAGATTAGGCAGCGTTACAGCTTTATATTTGGAAACTTTCTTCACAATGAAAAGTGCAAAAATAATGTAGGCAATATACCAGAAAAAACCCTGTGTTACAAAGTTGAAGATTCCTTGTTCAAAGGCGATCTTAGTCACGCCGAAAATGCCACCATACCAGGTTGCAACCAAGGTTGCCACAAACATCGGCAGAGTTAACTGTCTTCCCATCAAAAGCAGATCCAGAAAATTATATTCTTCGCTGTTTTTCTTTTTAACTTTTCTCTTGAGAGTCTGTCCATAAATGATTGCTGCAAAAGTAATTAATAAAACCGCTGAGAAAACTATCCAGTCAGCTGATGTTATTATCGATTTGTAATCGACCGTACTTTCAAAATTCATTTCACTCCTTTTTCGGAATTACCCGAACAAGTTCTAAGGGTCGCTTCCACCTCTCAGCACTTTCCCGCCTTTTTGCAGGAAGGCTCCCCTGTTTCTATTCGGAAAGATTTTGAAATTAGAATAAAAGTCAAATCATTTTATCAAAACATAAGTTTAGCAAAACCCTGAAAAGGTTTCTTCCACAGAATCTTGCATTAAACACTTTCAGGGTTTTAAGCAGGAAAAACCTTGCGTCGCAATGGTTGAATAATTGAATGAATTTCTAAATATCCTTGAAACTGCTAATCAGGAAGAAAATCTGGAGAAAGCCTGCCAAAGGTAGAGAAGCCTTTTCAAGTTAAGAAAAAAAACACGCATCCCCCGAAAAATTTGGAAAGTATAAACCTAATTTATTGTAATAAATGAAATTGAATTGATTTCACAGGTTAAAAATTCATGGGCTTGAAAAAAATGAAATTATTGTGTTTTTTTTGTTGCTTACTGAAAAATAAATATTTTTCGGGGGATGCGTGAAGAAAAAAACCATTTGACATCGAAATCATCCCAGTGAAAGTCGACTTTAGATCTTTAAGAAATTAGTGTGTAAATCTGATTTAGGGGTGCCGGAAGGCTGAGATAATACCCTTGAACCTGATCTGGATAATGCCAGCGGAGGAAATATGAAGAAATTGATAAAGTATCGAAATAAACCACATTCCCGTTATCTGCTGGGATGTGGTTTTTTTTGTTTTTAAATGTAATTCTGAAGAAAGAAACTTCGGAATGAAGATGAAACAAGACGTCTTCCTGAGGTATCTACAGATTTTCAAAGAAAATCTTCTTACTGCGGCATATAGCTTTGCTTTCGACTGTGTCCGGCGAAGCTTTGCGAAGACGGAAGGATCTCGTGAAAACTCTTTTAGTTTTACTTCTCGGAAATGCAATGGAGATCGTTTCGTAAGAAATTTTGTAAGATTCCTCGCAAAGACAGTACACTTTCTCCTCGATAGGAGAAGGTGGTCTGAACCACTCGTGAGTGGTCAGATCGGATAAGGTTGAAAAAAAAGGAGCGAAAAAGATGAAGAAATTATTTTTAATTATATTTATAATATTTTTAGCTGATCTGCTATTGGCAGATACTCTGATCGGTCAAATTCGATCAGCAGAAGAAGATAAGGCTTTGGAAGGTGTTTCTGTTTATCTTGAAGGAATGAATAAAGGCACGATAAGCGATGAAAAAGGAAATTTTGTAATTAAGGATCTGGAACCAGGACATTACTTTATAAATTTCACTCGCATGGGTTATAAATCTTTTCAGAAAGAAATTGATTTCCCCCAGGTTTACAGTTTGCAGATCAAGTTGAAAAGAAAACCGACTATGATCGAAGGAATGCGCGTTTCATCGACAGTTGCGGTGGAAAGAGAAACACCAGTTACATTTACGAATATGAAAAAAAAGGAAATTGAGGAAGCTAATTTTGGTCAGGATATTCCCATGCTGATGAATGAACTACCCAACGTATTTTCTTACGCAGATGCCGGCAGCCCGATGGGATATTCTTATCTCAAAATTCGCGGTTTCGATCAGAAGCGAATTGGGGTGATGATCAATGGAATTCCCCTCAATGATCCGGAAGATCATCAGGTTTACTGGGTTGATATGCCCGATTTTGCTGAAAGCATTTCCGATATTCAATTCCAGCGCGGAGTAGGAAGTTCCATTTACGGAGTTTCTACTTTTGGTGGTTCATTGAATATGCAGACAAATCATGCAACTAAGAAAGAAGGTTCCGAACTTTTTGCTAATTTTGGAAGTTATAATACTGTAAAATACGGCTTCAAAACAACTCATGATATAATGAACTATTTCAAACTCAATCTACGGCTTTCCCGCATCACTTCCGATGGTTATCGAGATAACAGCAAAACAGAGCAGCATTCCTATTTTGCAGGTCTCAGCAAGATCGGAGAACGCAGCATCACGGAACTTAATTTCTACGGTGGGAACGAACTCACTCATGCTGCCTGGTACGCCTCCTGGGAAGGTGATCTGCAGGAAAATCACCAGCACAATCCCATCACTTATGATAATGAAATCGATGATTTCAGCCAGCCACATTATGAATTGCATCACAAATATATGATCAACGAAAACCTGAATTCAGAAAATTCTCTTTTCTACATAAAAGGGAAAGGTTATTATGAACAGTACAAAGAAGATCGAGATCTCTGGGAATTTGGTCTGGCAGCCGATCCTGAAACGATCGAAACTGATCTGATCCGCCAGAAATGGGTAGAAAAAAATCAGTATGGCTGGGTGGGAAATCTGCATTGGAACCATCGGTTTGGAAATCTTACAATTGGCAGTTATATCAGCCTTTTCGACAGCGAACATTGGGGAGAAATTGAAGAAGTTATTGGAGCTGATACTTTAAGTGTCAGTTATGAGAAAAATCAGGAATATCACAATTACACAGGAGATAAAAAATATTATACATTTTACATCAATGAAATCTTCAAACCAATTGAAAAAATAAGTATCATGGCAAACCTTCATTATCAGATGATCGACTATAAATTCCGGCAGCATGAATCCGGTAATTTTGCCGGTGAAAATCTTCATTCCTACGAAGTTGATTACAACTTTTTCAATCCCAGATTTGGAGTTAATTACAACTTGAATGAATCGTTCAACATTTATGGAAATCTTTCTTTTGCGCAACGTGAGCCAACCGATGGCGAACTTTTCGATCTGTGGGATGGACCGGACGATTTAGGCGTTGCCCCGCTTTTTGCCAATGCAGATACGATTTATGTGAATGGCCAGATCGATCACATCAAGTGGAGCGATCCTTATGTGAAAGAAGAAAAGCTGATGGATATTGAATTGGGATTTGGTTACGATGCCGGAAGTTGGAAAATCAAAGCGAATCTCTTCCAAATGAATTTCCAGGATGAAATTATCGGCTATGGAACTATGGATGATGATGGTGATCCAATCCGTGGAAATGCCGATGAAACAGTGCATCGCGGAGTGGAGCTTGAAGTGAAAGCAGAAATATTTCCAGATCTGAGTTTGAGTGGAAGTTTCAGTTACAACGATAATTATTTCGAGAAATTTATTATGAAAGACTGGGATGCCAACTGGAATGTTATCGATGTAGATTATTCCGGTAATAAAATAGGTGGTTTCCCCGATATTCTAGCAAGTTCCAAACTTTCTTATGAATGGAAATCTCTATTGACTTCCTTGCAAATTCAACACGTTGGAAAACAATATCTGGATAACACGGAAAATGAAGATCGCATTGTAGAAGCATATCAACTTTTGAATTTTGGTTTTAGTTATAAATTTGATGAATTACTAAAGAAAACAGACGTTGCCGTGAATTTGAAAATTAATAATCTTCTGGATAAAGAATACGAAACATCTGGCTATTATGATCCGTGGGGCGGACCTGACTGGAGTGGTGCGAATTATTATTTTCCCGGAGCTGGAAGAAATATAATTGCAGGAATCAGAGTAGGATTTTAGAGCTCCTTGCAAAGGTTTTTGAGCTCCTTGCTTATTCGACCTTCGCAAGGTTGTATATGAATATATAAGTTAGCATACCGGGCAGACTGGAAGGTCTGCCTATTTTCAACCTTTGATGATAAAATATAACCTTACACCATAATGATTGAAACTATCTATTTTTTCAATATAATAATTCAATAAATCAGCACTTAAATCATTCATTGAGCTTCCAATAATACCTAAATTGTAATAAGGTTCAACAACAAAACCCAAACCTGGTTCTTCAAAACCTCCGAAAACGAATTTCGTGAAAAATTTAACGTGCATATTAATGTCTGTAACCGAATCATCATAATCTGTATCATCGATATCAGATTTCTCTCCAAAGCGTGTGAAATAACGCCAAAACATAAAATTTATTCCAATTCCCGGATCAAATGCGAAACTTCCGGAATCTATGTTTATACCGAAATCCATTGGTAAACTCAAACATCTTAACCAAATGTCTTGTTGATGCTTCACACCGGAATTTCCTACCAGCAAAGCATGAGTTTTAGCTCGATTATATTGAAGTCCAAAAGAAAAACTGAAATAGGGCATTGCCAGACCAAAATCAAATACCATACCATGATTTAGATGAATTTCATCCATTTTAGATGTGAGATATTCCTCATACACATCATTATATTCTTTAACAACTTTATTCAAATTCTTAAATGAGCCAGATGCAACATTGTAACCCATACCGAAGTAAGCTGTTTGACCAAATATCAGTTGAAAAGCGACAAAAATAAAAATGATAAAAAACAATTTCTTCATAAAATATTCCTCCTAAATTCAAACTAATGTATATTATTCAAGTTTCTTTAGTCAAGAAAATCGTTTATTCTGCCTGACATTTTTCAAGCAAATAAAGTCTGTTAGGCAATAATTTCTTGACAGAAAATGCCTAACAATAAGGTGTTATTGCATGATTTGTTAGGCAGGGATTTATGAGTATTATTAATGATATTCTAATTGAAGAAAAAAATAGGTTGTTAGATCTGTTGGAGCAGTTTGAAAAGGAATTGAGAAATCTTCCCAAGGGATCTATTTCATACAAAGAACGAGGAAAACATATTTACTGTTACAGAGCTTTTCGAGCAGGGAAAAAGATTATTTTTCAGTATCTGGGCAAAGAAAATTCTGATCAAGTAAATGCAATGAAAGAAAAAATTCTTAGAAGAAAAAATCTTGAGCAAAAAATCAATGAAATAAAAAAAAATTTACAGGAAGTACGTAGAGGTTTAGGTGAAAAACAAAAATAAACTTTTTGAAAACATTTTACTTGCTTTAAACAAAGCAGGAATTCTGCAAGACATTATATTAATTGGCAGTTGGGTTCTGCCAGTTTATAAATATCACTTTTCTAATTCAGCTGGAATTCCAATTCTACGAACTACAGATATTGATTTTTTGATTACAAATCCACCCGGAATCAAAAAGAAAGTAGATGTTTCGGCAATTTTAAAATCCTTAGGTTTTGAAGAAACTTTTTCTTTATTGAATAATTTTACCAAGTTTTCACATGTCGATTTTGAAATAGAGTTTTTGATTCCCAAACTGGGAAGAGGAAATGACAAAGCTATTTATATTGAAGAACTCAATGTTATTGCTCAGCCCTTAAGATATCTTAATTTCATTCAAAATAATACAATAGTTATGGATTTTGGTATTATGAAGATTCGAGTACCGGAACCGGCAGCTTTTGTTTTAATGAAATATCTACTGACAATCAAAAGAAAAGATGAAAAAAAAATCGCCAAAGATTTACGAACAGCTAACGAATTAACCGATTTTTTATTATCAAAATCTGATCAAAGAAAAAACCTCAAAATACTATTTTCAGAAATGCCCAGAAAATGGCAAAGAAAATTAATGAAAATTATTTATGATAACTGCTTTGAGCTTTATAAGCTTTTGACAGAAGAATCTGAGACATAACTCAATACAAAACTCCTTCTTTTCTATTTTTTTTTGAGCCAAGAAAATCGTTTATTCTGCTTGTGAACTCTAACAGCATCCCTCTCCGCAACCGCATTTACCCGATGAAGCCGAAGAGGAACAATTGCATTCTTCCACAGTTCCTTGCTGGATATCTGCCTGGTATTTCTGCATTCTCAATTTTCGTAACTCGTTCAAATCGTCACGATTTACAATGATCTCCATGCCAGCTTGCGGTTTGGTGCAGCAGGCATACTGGATCGCGTTATTGATCTCAATGGCACACACCTGACAGCAGCCGAAAGGACGACCAGCCAGGAAACAGGGAGCCGGAATTGTAATACCGTTCTCTTTGGCTATTTGCACAAGATTCAGATTTGAGTCGGTTACTGTTACTTCTTTTTTATCGATTGTGATTTGCATAAAATCTCCTTTTTTTGTGTTTTTTTATCAATTGGCTGTTATATTATCAAGATATTTTTTTTAACAACCAGGCAATATTTTCGCCTAAAATTTTCATCGTGCGAATGCCTTCCTCGTCCTTTTCATAATCACCAAAAGTTCGAGCCAGGCTCATATTCCAATAGCTGCTGCCGGGAATTATCATCTGGTTGATCAGGAAAAAATGATTGATGGAATCGAAGACATGGATCGAGCCGGCCCGACGAACCGCCACCACAGCCGCTCCCAGTTTTCTTTTCAAGGCTCCGCTATTGGCTCCGTGCAGAAAACCACAACGATCTATGAGTGCTTTGGTTTCGGGAGTGAGATCGGCATAATATGTAGGCGACCCGATGATGATCGCATCAGCTTCCAGCATTTTTTCAAAATTGGAATTCAAATCATCTTTTTGAATACAGCGTTTATCATCGCTTTTGAAGCAGGCTCCACAGGCTTTGCAGCCATTTACCGGCTTGCCGCCGATCTGCACGATTTCGGTTTTGATATTATTTTCCCTCAAAACTTCTGCTACTGTTTTTAACATTTCGAATGTGTTGCCGTTTGCTCTGGGACTGCCGTTGAATAGAACTGCTTTCATGTTATGCTCCTCCTCTATATTTTTTTTGCCGCTCTGTGCGGCAGCTGCCTGACATCTCCCCTAAAATCAGGGGAGAAAATTTTGAAATCCCTAAGTAAGCAGCGAGGAACTCTTTTGATTAAACGATAATTCAACTTTTCAAATCCAGCCTAACCAGTTCCTGCAATTCGCTGTTCGACATTTCAGAAATCCAGGTTTCGCCTTTCTGAACGGAAATTTCAAATAATTCCTTTTTAGATTCCAGCATTTGATTAATTTTTTCTTCAAATGTGCCGGTAGTAATGAAACGGTGAACGTTCACATTTTTGTTTTGCCCGATGCGATAAGCTCTGTCGGTTGCCTGATTTTCTACAGCAGGATTCCACCAGAGATCATAATGAACTACATGATTTGCTTCTGTTAAATTCAAGCCGGTTCCACCTGCTTTCAAAGAGAGAATGAAAATCTTTTTGGTTTGATCATTCTGGAATTGTTCGATCATCTCATCACGCTTTTTACGGCTGATGCCACCATGCAAAAACAGAACATCAGTTTCGAATTTTTGGGTCAGCAGTGGCTGTAAAATATTTCCCATTTCTTTATATTGGGTGAAGATAAGACATTTTTCCCGATTACTCAATATCTTTTCTAAAAGGGTAGTCAGGAATTGAGTTTTACCGGAATCCTCGAGCGATTTGTCTCCTTTCTTCAAGAAATTCACAGGATGATTGCAGATCTGTTTGAGAGATGTTATCAACTTAAAAATCGCACCTTTACGTTCAATACTTTGTGCAGAATCAGTTTTATCTAATAACTTCATTGTGCTATCAACCACATTCTGATAAAGGGCTGTCTGCTGTTTTGTAAGCAAACAAAATTGATCAATCACGATTTTTTCGGGTAGATCTTTAATAATGGATTTATCTGCTTTCACACGGCGCATAATAAATGGTGAAGTGATGTGCAGGAATTGCTTGAGTTTGCCTTTATCGCGCTCTTTTTCGATGGGCATAGCGAATTCCCTGCGAAAAGATGTCGCCGATCCCAAAAGCCCTTTATTCACAAAATCCATGATGCTCCAATATTCTGATAATCTGTTTTCTACTGGTGTTCCTGTCATCGCTATCCGAATGTTGCCATTCAAGGATTTTATTGCTTTGGTCTGTTTGGTGAGTGGGTTTTTGATATTTTGTGCCTCATCCAGAATTATGAAGCTCCACCTGGTTTTGTTTAATTTGCGGTTATCGCTTCGCGAAACTCCATAAGTGGTAAGAACTGCCTGACAGTTTGTTTCAAGTTCACGTTTGTAACCATGATATATTGTTACGTTTAGCGTGGGTGCAAATTTCTGAAATTCCTTTTGCCAGTTTGTGAGCAGAGTTGTGGGAACAATTATCAGAGCTGGGTTGGAAAGATCGGATTGTTCCTGATATTTGAGTAAAAGTGAGATGACCTGAATGGTTTTTCCCAACCCCATGTCGTCTGCGATGATGGAACCGAAGCCGATTTGCGCATTATGAAACAACCACTGCAATCCACGCGTTTGATAATGTCGCAAAGTTCCCTTTAAGCCGTTTGGAACAGCTATTTTTTTTACAGAGAAAATATTTTTAAAAATTCGTTTAAGGTCATTACTGATGTCCAATTCAACATCTTTATATTTACCTTCGATTCCCATTCGCAAAAGATTTGTGGGAGTGAACGAGGGAATATCCTGCCGGGCAGTTTTCATCAATTTCTGGAGTTCATTCTGCTCGATGTAAATGTATCGATCAGCATATTTAACGATTCCCGATAACTGGCTCACATGACGAAAAAATTCATCTTTGCTTATGAATTTATCGCCGATGGCTATTTCCCAGTTGAAAGAAAGCAGCTGCATCAGATCCAGATAAGATTTCACTTTCATTTCTTTTTGTGATTTCTTCAAAGACAAAGTGAGTTGAGGTTTGATGATCTTTTTCAAAGATTTTGGGATGAGACTTTTCACTCGCAGAATTTCCAGGATGGGCAGAGAATGAAACCAGATAGAGACAAATTCATTGGAATTTATGGAGATCGGAGTTTGTGCCTGCCGGGCTAGATAAGTATTTACTACCGGCAAGAATTCACTGAGCTGAGAAAGATCTTTCAATAATGCGAGTCGCATCTTTTCATATTTTTTTTGCTTCAAGACTTTCTGCAGGGGAATTAATGTTTCGATTTTCTTCTGCTTTTCTTCAACCAGAATTTCAAACAAAAATTCGTTGCCTTTTGCAGTTTCATCTATCTTGATGACCGGCGAATTGAGTTGATGAACGAGATAAAATCTGCTGAGCCAGAGATGAATAGTGTGGGGAATTTGTTTATCTTCAAATTTCTTAAGACAAAAGGAGAAATCATGAAAGAAAAAGCTATCTATCTTGTCCATTCTCCGCTGAGATATTTTGATATAATAATCTTGCATAATGTTCTTAATAATTTGGGAAATGAGAAAATTCACTGCTTCTTCAGGATTTGTCGAACTTTCTTTTTTACTGTCAATTATCTTCACAAAATTTTCAGGAATAACTTCTACCATTGTGTGGTAAATATCAGATACATTCTTTTTGAATAACGCCGGAATCCATCTCAGTAAATAACGATTTTCAGTATCATTAACTATTTGCGGTAGATACGCTCCAGCTTTGATCAGGTGAAATGCAAAAGCCAGACAAAACCAAAAGACAACCGTTTGAGCATTTGCTTCCTGCAATTCTGCCAGGTCAACCTGTTTAAAATATTGATAAAGTCCTTCCAGTTCATTCAGCAAAATCCTTTCCTGTTTGTCATTTTCCAGTTCAACAGCAAAGTCCCTGCTATCTTTCTGTAACTTTATAGATGTGACTTGATATTGTGTTAATCGCTGCGTTTCCTGTGAGGTTGAATTCAAAAATTTTGTGATAAGTTTTTTATTGAATTTATACATTTCCGCCAGTACATATCGAAAGTCTCGATCAGTTATAAACAAAGGATTCTGCGACAAAACATTGATAATATCGTTATCACTTTCAGCGATGGTGGAAAGGTCAATTTGCTGTAGTATCTGGAATGCATTATTCTGCTTACTAATTGTTTTTTTTATCGAAACCAGAGCCTTCCAACTTGTAATATCTTGTTCCAGAGAATTAACTTTATTCTTAGAAATATCAACCGTTCTGGAAATTTCCGTCAGCAGATCGTAGTTATGAAAATCAAAAACGAGGAAGGGATTTTGATCGATTTCGTTGGCGATGATATAGAAAACCGCTGCAATATGTTTGCAGGGAACTGCCCAATCCGGACAGGAGCAGCTTGCTTGCATGTCTTGCCAGGAATTTGGAAATAAGGCGATATTTTTTCTTTCCAAATCATCCAACAAGGTGTATGGAAGCTTATGGGAAGCTAATTGAGACAGATAATAGGGATTGTCCAGAATGATTTTTTTAATTTTTTCCTGCTCAGTTTTTGTAAACTCCTTTTTCACGATTTTCACTTTATAAGGCGTTGCTCTGGTTCCCGAAACTCGGGCATGAATATATTTCTGTTTGATCTCGATAGAAACCACCGAGCCGTTGCGAGCATATCGCACACCGCGCGGCAGACGATTGGAATAATCGATATTTGTGAGTGCCTTGAGCCAGGCTGCTCCCCACCAGGTATTGCCAAATTTTGTATTAGCCATTACTTTTCTGTTCCTTTATCTAGTATTTCACAAATTTTAAGAAAATATTTTTTTCATTTTAGATTTTTTCTATCACTCCAATCCACCACCGTTCCGGCATAAAATGGCTGGATCATGCCGGATTTAAGTTCGATCAGGATGGCTCCGTTTTTGTTCAAACCTCTGCATTTTCCGGAAAACTGGTCAAAATCTGTATCTAAAGTTATTTCTTTATCTTTTAGAAATGAATTTTCATTAAAATATTTCAGGTCGAATTTGCCTTCAATAAAATCGGGCAGATCAGCTGCGAATAAATCGAAAAATTCTGCCAGTATCTGACGATTATCAACTTCTTCTCCCAAAATGTTTTTCAAAGAAATTGCGTCTTCTTTAAGTTCATCAGGAAAATCTAAGTTATTTGAATTTAGACCAATTCCAATCAGATGATATTTTTCATTTTCCAAGTGAGAGGATAGAATACCAGATAGTTTTCTGTTTTGTAAAAAAATATCGTTCGGCCATTTTATTTTCAGATCATTTGTTATTGTTGGAAAAAGTTTACTCAAAATTTTATGCAAACAGGTTCCGGTGAATATCGTTAAGCTGGATTGTACTGAGAGTCCATAAAGCGCAGCAGTCAGCCAGATACCGCCAACAGGAGAAAACCAGTTGCTTTTGTTTCTGCCCAGCCCACCGGATTGTTCATTGGCAATTACCAGGAAATTTCCCTGTGCTGTTTGTTCCCGAATCATTTTTTCTGCCTGTTTGGAAGTGGTTATCAATTTTTCGTAGAAGTAAACTTCATCGAATAGGGGATGTTTAAATTCAATCATTATTATCCTTTCATGTCTTTGCGAGTATTCTCTTGCTGGCATCTGCCGAAGCAATCTCAAATAATGAAAGAAGAGAAAGAAATGATTGCCGCGTCGTTCCGAAAGTTCTGGGAACTCCTCGCAATGACTGAAAGAGTACCTTTGAGGAATTATTCATAGTATCACCATTGCATCGCCGTAACTGAAAAAGCGGTATCTTTCTTGAACAGCAATTTTGTAGGCATTCATGATATTTTCATAACCCGCAAAAGCCGAAACCAGCATCATCAGCGTAGATTCTGGCATGTGAAAATTCGTGATCAAGCCATTTATGATCTGCAAATTCTTTCCAGGATAAATAAAAATATCCGTCCAATGTGAGCCGGATTTTACCTTTCCATTTTGGGCAAAACTTTCCAGTGTTCTGGTCGTCGTGGTGCCCACCGCGATGATCCTGCGTTTCGCTTCTTTTGCTTTATTAATTTTTTCAGCAGTATTTTGGGAAATCTCACAAAATTCGCTGTGCATTTTGTGTTCGGCAATGTTGTCCGTTTTTACGGGTCGGAAGGTTCCCAAACCAACTCGCAAAACAACTTCCAGGATTTCGATATTTTTAGTTTTAATTTTTTCTAAAAGTTCGGGAGTGAAATGTAAACCAGCTGTGGGAGCGGCCACAGAACCACGTTTTTGAGCATAGACTGTTTGATAGGTTTCTCTGTCTTTTTCGATCGGGTCGCGTTTGATGTAAGGCGGCAGCGGAGTTTTGCCAAGTTTATCCAAATTCTGCCAGAAATCTCCCTTCCAGTAGAATCTTATAATTCTTCCACCTTCTTCGGCATGATCGACGATCTCGGCAGAAAAATTTTCAGAAAAATTAATTTTAACTCCAATTTGCAAACGACGACCCGGTTTTACCAGACATTCCCACACATCGTCCTCTAATTGATTCAAAAGGAAAACTTCTACATTTGCGCCTGTAGTTTTATTTCCAAATAATCTGGCCGGAATAACTTTGGTTTTGTTCACAACCAGCACATCGCCTGGAACCAAAAAATCTATAATTTCCGAAAATTTATGATGTGAAACTTTTCCTGTTTTTTTTTCTAATTTCAAAAGACGGCTTTCAGAGCGAGTTTCTACTGGGAACTGAGCAACAAGTTCGGGCGGAAGATCGTACCAGTAGCTGGAAGTTTTTGACAGATCTTTCATATTATTCAATTCGTTTTTTATATTAAACCCCTCAGTTCTGCATGAAAAAAAAAGTGCAAAACAGCTCCCCTAAACAAGGGAGCAAATTAGGAATAACTGCATATAATAATTCACCTTAAGCATGTTAACTCATATAAGATTAAAAAAATATCATTCATTATTTTTCTGTAATTTTGAAAGGAACATTTTCGGCATCTTTCAATATAGCTTTGAAATGTCCGAAAATAATTTTACTGCTCATCAATACCGGAATTTTGTGTTCATCATAGGTCAGCCAGATGTAGATTTCACCGGTTTGTTTGAAGATAGCTTCGCCTTCCAGGATAGGCTCCACCACGATGCATTCCTTATCACCGAAGATCGTCTCGATAGTTTCGAGGCGATGGGCTACAATTTTGGCGGGATAGTTTCTGCCGTCTGCTGTAACGTTGATCACCAGCGTATCACCAACGCTGAAATCCTGCAGGCGGTAATAATAGAAAGCACTGAAAATATCCTGCGTTTTATCGGCGATTTCCATTCTTTCTTGACTGGTCTTTTTTTTCTTAATTTTAGTATAAATTGTAAAATTCTGATCGGGATAATAAAAATGAATGCGATGCTGGCGATAAGAACCTTCCCGCAATTTTTTGGTAAATCGCAGTGTCACCAGTCCGCGTTTTCTCCAGATTGATTCCAGGCGATCTCGCACTTTATAAACGTGATCAAAAAAAGAATTCGTATTTGCCAGAGAAGTGATTCTGTACGTTTCTATTGAATCTCGGTAGGTATGATCTTCAATTTGCAGGGTAGCTTCACCAGCACTGATAACTCCGTATTTGATCTCGAAAGTAAGTTTTTCTCCAGGCTGGAAGGCAAGTAAACTTACACTGAAAATCGTTAATAGTATTAGAATTAATTTTCTCATCCGAATGTTTCTCCTCCACCGATATCAACTGAACTGTTTGTGGTGCATCGGCCATAATCGAAACGCAGATTAAAGCGGTCTTGCACAAAAATACTGATGCGCAGTCCAGCACCGAAACTGCAGCGGAACTTGGAAAAATTGAGATCTTCCAAATTCTGCATTCCCTGTCCCGTATCAAAAAATGTGGCAAATCCAATTCTCTGTCCGATTTTTCCGGTGAATGGAAAAAAGCGATATTCAGCTCGGAAGGCAATTCCATGATTATTCAAAAAGAGTTCATTATTAAATGCTCGAACGTATTCTCCCAATTTGAACAACCTGTAAAATGGGGTTGTATCGGAGCGATATGAAAAATATTGTTGAAATGCGAAAACGTGATTTCTATTGATACTGATAAATTCGCGCAGATCGAGAGTCAGTTTTTCATAATCATAATCACTCCCCAGCCAGGAACTATAGGAATGTAATTTCAAATTGGCAAAAATTCCTTTAGTCGAATAATCTTCGCTGTCCCGGCTGTCATAACTTATACCAGAACCAATTCCTGATAGTATATTTTCTTCATTTCCAGGTAGATCAGTCATTAATACAGAATTTTCGCGTTTTATGATGACACTGTGAAGTTGATCGGAATAGAAATGAAGAAACCAGTTTGGTTTAAGATCATATTTCCAATCCAATTCGAATTCAAATATCTCCGGAGTAAATTTGTACATCTCAGCTTCAGGATCAGTATTTTCAACACCGTAAAATTCGCTGGGCCATTTCATAAAAGAAGTGTCTATGTTCAGTTCCGAATTCAGATTTGTTAGATTAAATTTCGGGAAGAAACGTATCTGCAACTGTTTTTTCTGGGTGTACATCGTCATCATATCCAGATGGTTCTTCAATTCAGGATCTTGATCAATCTGATAGCGATAGTAAGTTATCAAACCACCCCAGAAACCTGTTTCCTGCGAGTAAGCAAACTGAGGAAAAACTGCGAATTCTGAATTCTTTTCTTCTTTGCAGTTAAGTGGAAGGAAAATAATTAAAACTAAAAAAATCAAAACTATTTTTTTCAAAATGCTTCTCCTGAAGCGATACTAATATTGAATTTTACTTCTCCAAAGCCAATATCAAGCCGCACGTTCATGCGGTCTTCCAAAAAGAAGGAATAACGAAATCCCATACCATAATTGAACTGTAGATCGGTTAAATTGAATTTGTCGATTTTACCGGCAACTTCTCCCAATTCAGCAAAAAAAGCTAAACCAAGACGTTGTTTGAAACCTTCCTGCCAGAAGAATAATCGGTCTTCAAGACGCATCACAAATTCATTTTTGTCTACAAAAAGTTTTGAAGTGATTGCTCGCATATTTTCATCAAGATAGTTCATTTGATTAAATGGAACATTGCCATCGATACTGCTGAAAAAAGTCTGTACAGCAAAAGTATTTCGTTTATCAATTTGCAGGTATTTTCGCAAATCTAAAATGAATTCCCAAAAATCATATTCGCTGCCGGTAAGTTTAGAAAATCTATTTATCTGTAAACTGCCAAGATTTCCAGATGTAGGAAAGGAGGTATTATTTCTGTTATCAAAAAGCAGTTTCAAGCCGATTCCGGAAGTTAATGAATTTTCACTACCTGGAATTATATGCGCAGCGAGTAATCCATTTTCTTCGGTTTCTGATACTTCAAAATCCATGAATTCATAATACAATCCAACTTCCCAGAATTGATTTAACTTCTTTACAAATGTCGTTTTCATGCTTGTTTCGATAGCAGTAAAACTTTCGGAATCATCGCGATCTGTTTTCATTCCAATGCCATAAAAATCTGTTGGCCACTTCATGTATTGGATCTCACTTTCCAAACGATAATTTCCATTTTGAAAGTGAATGGTAGGACTGAAAAAAATATTGAATTGTTTTTTCTGACTGTAAGTAGAAGACAGATAAAATACATTTTTGGGAGCTGTATCTTCATATTTGGCAGAACGATAGCGAAGATATGATAAAACTCCACCGTAAAACTCGGTTTCATTGGAATAGCCTGCGATAGGATAAGCAGCGAGTTCCGTTTTGGCTGGAAGTGATAAGATTATGGCTAAAAGAATGAATGCAAGGAAGAAAAATCTCAAAGTTTACCACCTGTTATAAAGAATTCTTCGCCCGTAATATAGCTGTTTTCATCCGAAAGCAGAAAGTCGCAAACGCCGAGCAGATCCTTGAATGAAGCGCATCTTTTTAGAGGAATTTCACGCAGTTTTTCATTGTAATATTCTTCGCGGAACTTGCGATAGCTTTCTGAATATTGACTGTCATCAATTTTTATCGGTCCGGGAGAAACCGTGTTGATGATGATGTTGTTGTCTGCTTCTTCAATAGCGAGTGTTCTTCCCAGATTGGCTATTGCTGCTTTAGAAGCTGCATAAGCTGAACCTTTTGGTAGTCCGATGCGGGAGACATTTGAGCCGAAAAGAACGATTTTTCCATTTTTGTTTTTTCTAAAATAAGGTATCAAACACTTCAGCAGGTTAAATGTTCCAATCACATTTATTTTAATAATAGAATTCCACAATTCGGGGTCGGTATCGATCATATCCTGAACATTATGGTTCCTGGCTGTGGCAGTATGAATCAACCGGTTTGGCAGCCATCCAGTTTCATCAAAAGTTTTATTCAATTTTGCTTGCAGATCTTCAAGATCAGTAAGATCGGTTTTCAAAATTCTTACATTTTTTAGATGGAATAGATCATCGATTCTGTGTGTATCTTTATGAACGATAAGAACAAGATTGATCTTTCTCTGGCTAAGTGTATGAGCCAGATAAGATCCCACATTTCCACCAGCTCCTGTAAGAATAAGTGCTTTATCCATGTAATTTCTCCTTGAGTTTATCCAAAATTGTATGAGCAACCTCAAATTTGGTTCCGCAGATTTTTTCCTCAACTTCAGGTGAAATCAGAGTTATCTCAGTTTCATCTTTTCCCGAAACATTTAGATTGTTTGCAGCGATGAAATCCAGGTTTTTTGCTTTCAACTTTTTGCGTGCATTTTCTACAATATTTTCCGTTTCAGCCGCGAATCCGACTAATATCTGATCTCTGGTCTTTTGCCGTCCTAATTCTGCTAAAATGTCTTTTGTTCTCTTCATTTGTAAATTCAAAGAATCACTTTTTTTTATCTTATGATCAGATTTCGTTGCAGGAGTAAAATCTGCTACAGCTGCTGTTTTGATAGTGATTTTGTGTTTAGGAAATTCATTGATTACAATATCATACATTTCTTGTGCAGAAATAGTTTCTATACTTTTAAAATATTCCGGAATTTCTTCAGCTACTGCTGCATGAACAAGGGTAACTTTTGCGCCTCGGAAATGGGCAGCACGCGCCAGAGCAAGTCCCATCTTCCCGGAAGAGTAATTGGTGATAAACCGCATCGGATCAATGCTTTCCCGGCAGGCACCAGCTGTTATCAAAATTGGAATGTCTTTTAAATCTTGTTTATAAGAAAGATACGTTCCGGCAAAATGAATGATTTCATTTGTTTTGGGAAAGCGTCCTTTTCCTTCATAACCGCAGGCAAGTTTTCCATATTCCGGTTCCATGAAGAAATATCCATGATCAGTGAGTTTCTGTATATTTTCTTGAACAAGAGGGTTTTCGTACATGTGAATATTCATGGCAGGAACGAAACAGACAGGTGCAGTAGTTGCCATGATCGTGGTTGAAAGCAGATCATCAGCAATACCTGAAGCAACCTTTCCGATGATATTTGCTGTGGCAGGAGCTATCAAAACCAGATCTGCCCAATCTGCCAGTGAAATATGTTCGATATCAGCCTCAGCATCAAACAATCTGGTCACTACTTTTTGATGAGTTATCGATTTAAATGTGACAGGACTGATCAGTTCGCAGGCATTACTTGTAAGAATCGTGCGAACTTCCGCACCAAGTTTAGTCAACATGCTGGCAACATCCACTGCTTTGTAAGCTGCAATTCCACCAGTTACACCTAATAATATTTTTTTATTTTTGAACATGATAAACTCCCTAATTATTGATTATCAAATCATTTGGAAACGCTTTTTTTGTAAAGCATTTTGTGCTAATGAATAAGATTCAAAATTTTCGGATTGACAAGATTTTTTCCATTTCATTAATTCTCATTCAAATGGAGGTGGATATGAAAAAAATTGTAGTACTCTCATTAATTAGTGTTTTCGTTTTTACATGTTTACAAGCAGCAGATTTGGAAGAAACGCTGGAATCACTTTCCGGCGAAGCAGCCGAAAGTTATGTAAGTCCTATTGTATCAGCTTTTGGTACAAACCTGAATGGTGGTTGGTTTCATTGGGCACCGAAAGACAAGTTATTTGGACTCGATGTCGAATTTGGTATGGTGTTAATGTCTACGATGTTTCCTGATGATGATAAAAGTTTTGATGCAACTGGAGCATTCCAATTTAACCAAAACCAAGCAGAAAATATTGTAGAAAATTCGGGCATATCTTCTGGTGACTATGGATATGATGAACTGGTTTCTGCGATCATGTCTCAAGAGTTTGAAATTGGAATTCACGGAGCTACAATTATTGGTGAAGAAGATGATCATGTGATGCTGGAATTTCCTGAGCAAACTGTAACAGTTGATATTGGCGGAAGCCCACAAGATTTTGATCTTCTGGCTTATTCTCAGGATTCTGGAGTTGGAGGTCTTCTGGATGATTATTCGATGCTGCCTTTAGGAGCTCCTCAATTGAGCATCGGTACTATTTATGGTACAAAAGCTGCATTTAGATTTGTTCCCAGTTTAGATATTGAAGATCTTGGAAAATTTGATTATTTTGGTTTTGGAGTTCAGCACAATCCCAAAGCCTGGCTCAAAGTTCCGATTCCTATCGATCTTTGTTTCTCCTATTTTACTCAAACTATGAAATTGGGAGATATTGTTGAAGCAAATGCTACAGCTTTTGGTTTAAATGTAAGTAAAACTTTTGGTGCAAGTTTCTTGAGTGTAACTCCTTATGCCGGATATATGCTGGAAAGTTCCAACATGAAATTTAAATATAGCTATGAATTAGGTACAGATCCAATTTCAGGAACTCCTTTAGATCCAATGGAGATAAAATTCGATATTGATGGAAAAAACAAAAGCAGACTGACCCTGGGAACTACTTTCCGCCTGGGAGTTTTCAACATCAATGCAGACTACAACATTGGAAAATACAATTCATTTACAGCCGGATTTGCTTTAGGATTCTAAATCAAAAAAAAAACTATTTAAAAAAGCTCGAACGATTTTGTTTGAGCTTTTTTTTGTTTGACCAATTATTTCATATAATTATATCAAGTTTGAGGTTGTAAAATGGAATTTTTAGATGTTATAAAATCAAGAAAAAGTATTCGTAGTTTTGCCGAAAAAGATATTCCAGAAGATTTTTTGTTAGAAATTTTAGAAGCAGCTCGATTGGCTCCTTCCTTTCAAAATCGTCAATGCTGGCGGTTTGTTGTGGTACGAGATCCTCAAAAAAGAAAAGAACTGGCTCTTAAAAGTGGTTTTCTGGGAAAAGTTAATTTCTTCATCAAAACTGCTCCGGTTATTATCGTTGCTTGTGCCGATACAAGTAAAAGTGGAACGGTGAATAATCAGGATTACTATCTGGTAGATGTCTCCATTGCCTTCCAACAGATGATGCTGGCTGCCTGGAATCGAGGAATAGGCAGTTGCTGGCTGGCGGCTTTCGATGAGAAAAAAGTGAAAGATATCTTAAATATCCCTGATAAAATCAGAGTTGTTGCGATGAGTCCATTTGGCTATCCCAAACAGAAGCAGGGATTTTATGCCAAAGCGGTGAAAACTTTCGCAGGCAGTAAAAAGCGGCTGGAAATAGAGAAGATAGTGAAATGGGATGAATGGAAGTGATGAGATTGTGGGACTTTGAGACTTTGAGACTTTGAGAATATATCAAAAAAAACCGTCATTCTGACGTTATTCCCCTCTTGAGAGGGGTGCGACTTCAGTCGTGGGGTGTGTTCACGTTGTTCTTACGGCTTCGAGAAACTACGCCGGCACAAGTGGGAAGAATCTCTTCGAATTTAGAGAAGTAAAGCTATAAGAAATTCCACGAGATCCTTCCGTCTTAGCAAAGCTTCGCCGGACACAGTCGAAAGCAAAGCAATTGGTATCCTCAGGAAGACGGTATTTTTTTGTCATCTGAGCAATTCTTTCACAGAAGATTGACGAAGAATCTGAAAATTGTATGAGACTTTCGGACAATGAGATTTGAAAAGAATAATTGACAGCAAAACAGCTTAGTCAGTTTTTTCATAAGATATTGGATAAAGGAGCTTAAATGAAATTGACAAAAGAAATTGTACAAAAATTACCAAAAACTGATCTACACGTTCATCTTGATGGTTCGATGCGGATCAGTACAATATTTGATCTGGCAAAAAAGCAAAATGTAAAACTTCCTGTAAAAACTGAGAAAGAACTGGCTGATAAAATTTGTTGCGACAGGCAATGCGAAAGTTTAGTCGATTACCTGGAAGGTTTTGAAATAACCTTGAGTGTGATGCAAACCGAAGAAGCATTGGAACGAATAGCTTTTGAACTGGCCGAAGATGCAGCCAAAGAAAATATTCGTTATATGGAAGTGCGTTATTCTCCAATTTTGCATACTCAAAAAGGTTTGAAACTAACTACAATTTCCGATGCAGTTATCAGGGGATTAGCAGAAGCAGAGAAAAAATTTAACATAAAAACGGGTGTGATTATTTGCGGAATTCGCAATATGGATCCGGGAACTTCCATCGATCTGGCAAAACTGGCAATCGCTTATAAAAATAAAGGTGTTCTTGGTTTTGATCTGGCGGGAGCTGAAGCTGATCATCCGGCCAAACATCATAAAGAAGCATTTTATCTGGCTTTGAACAACAACATCAACATCACTGTTCATGCCGGAGAAGCTTACGGACCGGAAAGCATTCATCAAGCTCTGCATTATTGTGGAACACATCGCATCGGTCATGGCACACGACTCATCGAAGATGGCGATCTTTTAAATTATGTGAATGATCATCGTATTCCGTTAGAAATCTGCATCACAAGTAATCTGCAGACGAAAGCCATCTCCGGTTTACGCGAACATCCGTTGGGATTTTATGTGGAATATGGATTGCGCGTTACGATAAATACCGATAATCGCTTGATCTCAAATACTACACTTACTGATGAATTTATGTTAGCGATAGATGAACTGGGATTGGATTACAGCGAAATAAAAAATATTATTATAAATGGTTTTAAAAGCGCTTTTCTTCCTTATCGAGAAAAAGTACGTCTACTGAATTCTGCCTTAGACGAAATGGATGAGATCGAAGAAAAAGAATTGAAAGGAAGAATCAAAATTCAGGAAAAAATATAATTTGAGGTAAAATGGAATTTGTCATTATAGCTGCTGCAATCATTATTGGCTCGGTGATCATTGGTTTCTTTTTGAAATCCAAATCGGGTGGAAATGATGAATTGATCATTCGAGAAGAAAGAGATAAACTTGCAGCTCAAAACGAAATTCTGCGGGAAGATCTTGGGAAGAAGGAATCTGAGCTGTCTGAACTTAGAGAAAATAACACGAACCTGCAATCGGAACGTTCCAAACTGGAAACTTTGAATAAAAATTTCCAGGAAAAACTCGATTCTCAGAAAAAGGAAATCGAAGAACTGCAAACCAAATTTACCGATGCTTTTAAAAATCTGGCAAACGAAATCCTGGAAGAAAAAACCAAGAAATTCACTGAACAAAATCGTACCAATCTTGATGAACTTTTAAATCCGCTCAAAGAAAAGATCAAAGATTTTGAAAGTAAAGTGGAGCAGTCCAACGAAAAAAACAGGATCAGCCACACTTCGCTCATCGAGCAGATAAAAAATTTGAAAGAATTGAATAAAAAAATAAGCGATGATGCCAATAACCTGACGAAAGCCTTGAAAGGTGATGCGAAAATGCAGGGAAATTGGGGGGAAGTGATCCTGGAAAGAATTCTGGAAGAATCTGGTTTGCGAAAGGGGATAGAGTACGATACACAAGTTAGCATGACAAACGAAGAAGGTCAGAGAATGCAGCCCGATGTGGTCGTGAAACTTCCTGATAACAAACATCTAATCGTCGATTCCAAAGTTTCACTGGTAAATTATGAAAGAATGGTTTCATCTGAAAGTGAAGAACAGAAAACCGGATATTTAAAAGCTCTCAATATTTCCGTAAAATCTCATATCGAAGGACTTTACAAAAAACATTATCATGATCTGAAAGATGTAAATTCTCCCGATTTTGTATTTCTATTTATTCCCATCGAAGGTGTGTTTTCCATCCTGATGCAGAACGACAGTACAGTTTATCAGTATGCCCTGAATAAGCAAATCGTAATAGTGAGCCCCAGCACGTTGCTGGCTACGTTGCGTACGATTTCTTTTATTTGGCGGCAGGAAAATCAAACTCAGCATGCCATGGAAATTGCCCGTCAGAGCGGCAATCTTCTGGATAAATTTTATGGATTTCTGGAAGACCTGGAAAAAATAGATGTAAATCTGGATCGTACCAAAAAAGCTTATGATGATTCGATTAAAAAACTGGTTTCAGGAAAAGGAAATTTAATTTCTCGAGTTAAAAAAATTGAAGAACTTGGGGCAAAAGCCAAAAAGCAGATTCCTGAGAAATTTGTTCAGGAAGATTTATTACTGCAGGATGAGGAGTAAAAGTGGGAGAGGTAATTATTGTAATCGTAAATTGGGCTGCTCATTTTGCCCATCTGGCAGCTATCTGTGTAATCGGTGTTGGCATCGTAAAAGCCTTCTTGATATTTCTTGCGGATATTTTTACCAGGAAGGAAGCTCGAGAAGCCATCAAAGAAAGCCGTCTGGAAATTGGCCATGCCTTTTCGCTGGGACTGGGTTTTCTGATCGGCGCCAGCATCTTGAAAACTACCATCGCTCCAACCTGGAATGATATTGGTCAATTAGCTTCTATTATCGCCATTCGAACATTATTGAACTACTTTCTGGTGCGAGATATTGAACAGATGACAGAGAAGTAAAAAATTATTCAGAATTAAGAAATGATTTTTATTCCAAAGGAAGTTTAAATGCGTTCCCAAACCAATCTTCGTCCCGAGAAATCGAGACTAAGAACTGGCAGGCAGGTTTAGGAACAAGAAAATTAGAAGAGAAATAATCTGTGTAATCTGTGTTAATTCGTGAGCTAAAATTTCCCTGCCAATTTCCGCAGAACGTAACTGGCAGCCCACATTCCCATGATTGCCGGCAAATAAACCACCGAACCTAAAGTTCCGCGTTTTCTACCCCGACCGGAAACCCATTCTGCTTCCGCTCCCGCTGCATGATCAAATTGCGGGATTGGTTTTTCGTAGGAATAAATTACCGGAATTCCTTTGCGAATTCCACGACGATGCAGATATTTTCGCACCTTTTTTGCCAGTGGACAAATACGGCTTTTGGAGATATCCACAAGTTCGATTTGAGCGGGATCAAATCTACTGGCTGCTCCCATCGAGCTGATCACGGGGATCTCCTTTTTAATGCAACTTTCCAGAAGTCCCGTTTTGGGGCCCAGACTATCAATTGCATCAACCACAAAATCCAGATTTTTCAGCAAGAAATCCCGCGATTCCTGAGCGCAAAAATCAGAATAGATTTCTACTTCAGCCTGGGGATTAATATCCAGAATTCGATCTCGCATCGCTTCTGTTTTCATCTTACCGATAGTGCTGTGCAGAGCTGGTAACTGCCGATTCAAATTGGAAAGTCCAACTGTATCAAAATCGACTAATAAAAAGCTGCCAATACCGCTGCGTGCAAGTGCTTCAGCAGCATAACTTCCAACTCCACCCAAACCCATCACAGCTACTTTGCTTTTCTGGAAAATTTCTATCGCTTCATCACCAAATAAAAGTGCTGTTCTGGAAAATTGCTCAAGCATTATTAACTTCCAATTTATCTTCAAAGATCATGTTTATTGTTTTATTTTGAACAGAGAATATATTATTGAAAGAACAATTACAAGTTTTTTTTATGTTTTCAACAACTAAACCAAGATTTTTCAAATGATTGAAATCTTCTTTGGAATCATGTGGTTTCTGATATGGAGCATCTGTTTCACACAAAATCAAGCTGCGATTAAAAATGTATTGAAGAACTTCTTTTTTAGGAGGTTTACAGCCAATCGAAAAAGCCAGATCAAATTTCGAGAAATTTTCTGCTACATCCAGAGAAGAATTGAAAGCATGCAGATAGCCGTGGATTTTCGGGAAATTATTTTTGATTATTTTATACAGATCGTAGTATTTGTGAACAACATGAAAAACTACCGGCAGATCATAATTTGCTGCCAGATCGAGCTGCTGCAGAAGTATTTGCTTTTGCCACTCAGAATTTTTATTTCTGCCGTCCAAGCCGATCTCACCAATTGCAGCGATCTGTTTTTCATCGCAGAATTTGATGAGAAATTCGAAATCTTTTTCATCACTCTTTTCGTAAAACGGATGAATTCCTGCACTCCAATACATTCCGGGAAATTGATTTTGCTGATGCCAGGTAAATTCTTCCCGGCAAAGAGCAGAAGAAATGAAGCGGGTAACTCCAGCTTTTTTGGCTTCATCAAGTTCGTTTTGCAGATTAGAAGCCATTCTTTCATCTGCCAGATGGCAATGTGCATCGAGGAATTTTTTCATATCTCTTTATCGTCATTCTGACGTATCTTGCACGTTGTTCTAGGAAGAATCTCATTATACATCATACTTTTTTTTGAATCATTTTGCTCAAATATTTACCAGATTAAACTAATTTTTTAAGGAGGAGGATTTCACGAATTTGGGGTCTTTGGAATGCAGAATGGGTCATCATAAACCCCCTTTAATTCCCCCTTCCGAAGGGGGACAAATAACCTTGCGGAGGTTTGACACACCCCACGGCTAAAGCCGCACCCCTCTCAAGAGGGGAATTTGACCTGCGCAAGGTTATTAAAAAATTATTTTCTAAAACTGAAATTCTACGCCCATGCTGATGGTTTTTACAGTTTCATCTTTTCCTTTGATCTTACCATTGCCATCCAGATCGACGTAACGTTCCTGGTAAACACCAACAAGTTGAGCTCCACCGCCCAAACCGTAAGCCAGTTTTCCATCAACTACAGCACCGGGAGTTTTAAATTCTTCCAATTTATCGAAGCCAGTCTGGTAATATCCGATTTCTGCTTTGGTAAGTTTGGGAATAATGGAAGTATTAATTCCGGCTTTTCCCCAGATCGAACGATAATGTTCATTTCCGGAAATATCGGGATCTTTGGTGTACATATCTTCGTAAGCAACTGTTACTGTAATGAAATTGAAGAGATTGGAAGATAAACTTCCATACCAGCCTTGAGATTTGGTTCTAAAAACCAGTAAATCCTCTTTTGTTACTACAGTATTTGAGTTTTGATCAACCATTGCACGACCTTCATCATACAATTGGTCAAAGAACGCAGGTGCAAAATCTTCTTCATAGATGCGAAATTCCAGATTCATGTCAAATATCAGGAATTTTGAATAAAAGCCGGGAAAGATAAATCCCATACCATGCCCGTCAATCTTGGCTGCTTCAGCGTAATGACCTAACGCAAATAAATCTTCCTGAATGATCGGTAAAGTATAATCCAGAGCGAAAACGGAAATGTCATCTTCACCCAGATCGCCAAAAGATGGATTGCGCTGTCCATTTATGAAAGGCTCATTATAAAACCAATTATGAAATCCTGTGGAATCGCCGTTTATGGAAACATATCCAGTCAGCCAGTAATCGATGTTTTCATCAACTTCATTATGTTTATCTTCATCATAAGGATAATCGTCAAAGTAATCGGGATAATCATCTTCATCCGAATCCATCAGACCATTAATTTGATTGGTATCATGCGCAACTGTTCCACCCAGAGTGAAACCTTTCAAAAGTGGAATGCTGGAACCAGCCAGGGGTTGGATTGTCAATCTTCCTGCCAGGATGTCGTTTTCTACAACATTCGATGTGAATACTTCTGCTGTCATTCCCATGAAGGGAAGTTCTCCGCCCAATTGTACCCCCAATTGTCGATATTCGGGATAACGCAGCATATTGGTATAATCTTTCATGACAAGTCCGTAGCCGAGTGAGTAGGATGGAAATCCACCGACTCTTCCAAAGAAGGCATCACCACGCTGACCATAACGAATATAATAGATTTTGTTCACATAATCATCAAACTGATCCCAGTCTGATTCGCGAACGTTGCCGTCACTGTCGATGAGCAGATCCATATCCAATCCAATCCCGAATTTACCGAAGACAAGTTCCGGAGTCAATCTGATCTGTGTGTAAGTTGTACCGCCAAACATCACGGTTCCCACGCCGCCGCCCATGCTAAATGGTCCGCCACCGCCTTCCGGCTCTGTTGCTAATTCATCTGCCAGAAGTGACAAGCCAACAAGCAAAGTAAATAGTAATAAAAAAACTTTTCTGTGCATCTATACCTCCCATCTTATTTTCAATGGAAAGAAAATCGAAGTATAGTTGTTAAATGTCAAGTTTTATCGTTCTTCGTGATGAGTATAAGCAGGCTAATGAATTCTTTCATGGACAAATATATCCTCTCATTTTGATTTGAATAAAAGAGAATTGAGGAGAAAATGCAGTACGGATTTCTAAAAAAATGGGTTGAAGAAAATCAGGATCAGAACCTGGTTTTTCGAGCGATGCAAAAATATCAGGATCAATACATTATAAAATTTAATAAACAGAAAAAACAGCTTCAGATCTGTCTGGCAAATGATTGTTTCTGTTTTTTTACTGAAAAGAATATTCTGCTTTTTTCCGATAGAAATGACCTGAATCAATTTAACCAGAATTTAGAGAAATCTAAACTGAAAAAAATAGATATTGCAACCGATGATCGCATAATAATTCTGCATTTTGAAAGAATCAATATTTATAATCAGCAGGAGTCTATGCAGCTTATTCTGGAATTGATCCCGCGCTATCAAAACGTAATTCTTGTACAAAAAAATCAGATCATAGATTGCCTTCGCAAGATCAGTTTTGCCGAAAACACTCATCGTCAGGTTTTGCCGGGAGTTACATATTCTGAACCTCCAACTGATTTCATAGTACAGGAAAAGGAAATAAAATATCCTTTACAATTCAATGAAAAATTGAAACTGGAAAAATCAGAAAGTGCTGGTTTTTCTGATATGAATTCTGCTTTTGAAGCACTTTATTACAAAGGAATTCTGCACAAGAAAATCGAGCAGTTCAAAAAAGCAAAAATAAAAGCAGTAAAGAAGAAATTGAAGCAGAAAGAACGTAAAATCATCAAATTGAAAAATGAGCTGAAAGATGCCTCAAAAGAAGAATTCTGGAAACAGCAGGCGGAGCTTTTGAAAGCAAACTTTTCAAAGATAAAAACCGGGATGAAGTCTATAAAACTTACAAATTATTATGAGAATGATTTTCCTGAAATCCTGATAAAATTAGATGAAAAAAAATCTTCCAGTCAGAATGTGGAATACTATTTCAAGAAGTATCGCAAAGCTCGCGATGGAAAAGTGAAAATAGCTCAGCAGATCGATCTTACAGAAACTGAAATTCATGATCTGGAAATGGAGATAATCGAGATCGAAGAAAGCGATGCACTTCCCGATAAAGAAAGGGAAAAGAATAAAAAATCATCTTCCAAAACAGAAAAATATAAAATGCTGAAAGTGGATGAAAACTGGGAAATCTATATTGGCAGAACCAGCAGGGAAAACGATTTTTTGACCACACGTTTGGCAAAATCACATGATTGGTGGTTTCACACCAGAATTTTCCGTGGAACTCATGTAATCCTGCGAAATTTGAACAAGCGTGAACTTCCTGATAAAATGAAATTGATCTGTTGCAGATTGGCTGCATATTACAGCAAAGCAAAGAAATCGGGAAATGTTCCTGTAGATTTTACTCAGATTCGATATGTACGAAAACCAAAAGGTTCAGCAATTGGTTTCGTAACTTACACAAACCACAAGACGTTATACGTCGATCCGCTCAGTATGCGTGATGCGAAAAACCTTATATAGTTTTCAAATTTCAATAACATTCAATTAAATTAAATGTAATTTGTGCTGGACAAAAATCCCAACACCAAAAAACCTCCTAAGAAACAAGGAAATATTGAAAGATTTAAATTTAGATTTTGAATGGAATTTTAGGAGAATAAATGAGTAAAGCAGTAGTTTTAGTTAGTGGTGGAATGGATAGTCTGGTTACAGCTGCAATTGCCAAAAAAGAGTGTGACGAATTATACTTTTTGCACGTAAATTATGGTCAGAGAACCGAAGTACGCGAATTGCGATCTTTCAGGAAAATGAAAGATTATTTTAAACCGAAAGATGTGTTGATAGCAGATATTGCCTATCTCACACAAATTGGCGGTTCAAGTTTGACCGACGAAAATATAGAAGTGAAAGATCATCAGGAAAATGGCAATATTCCAAATACTTACGTACCATTCAGAAACAGCCATATAATTGCTATTGGTGTAAGCTGGGCAGAAGTTATAGGTGCCGATAAAATTTATATCGGAGCTATGGAAGAAGACAGTTCCGGATATCCCGACTGTCGTGAAAAATATTTTGAAGCAATGCAGAAAGCAGTGAATGAAGGTACAAAAGATGGAACTGAAATCCAACTAATTACTCCTATTATTCATAAGAGAAAATCTGAGATCATCAAACTGGGAGCAAAACTGGAAGTTCCTTTCGATCTCAGCTGGAGCTGTTATCGCAACAACGACATTGCCTGCGGAAAATGCGACAGTTGTGTGCTGCGTGTAAATGCTTTCAAAGCAGCAGGATTGAAAGATCCGATTCCTTACGAAGTGGAACAGAATTGGTGATTTCTAACAACGAACAGAAGATTTTTTCCTTTTCGTCCCCCTTTGGAAGGGGGAATTAAAGGGGGTTAAAAATCGACTTCATAATATTTAATTATCTACAAAATAACAAGATTGCAAATTAAATTTCCATGAAAACCATAAAAATCATCGGAGCCGGACTATCAGGAAGTGAAGCAGCATTGCAGCTGGCAGATTCCGGTTGGAAAGTTAAGCTTTTTGAAATGCGTCCAAAGCTGAAAACTCCTGCCCATGAAACAGATAAATTTGCCGAGATCGTTTGCAGCAATTCGCTAAAATCAAAATTGAGAACAACTGCTTCCGGCCTTTTGAAAGAAGAGATGAAAATGCTGGGCTGTAAACTTCTTCCGATCGCAGAAAATTGCAGCGTTCCTGCTGGAATTGCTTTAGCTGTTGATCGTGAAAAATTCTCACATGAAGTTACAAAAATCATCTCAGATCATCCAAATATTGATGTGATCAGAAAAGAATTTACAGAGATTGATGATGAACTGACAATCGTTGCTACCGGTCCGTTAACATCTTCCACACTTACACAAAACCTGATCGATTTGATCGGTAAAAATCAGCTTTATTTTTTCGATGCGATCGCTCCGATCATCGATGCGGATAGCATTGACCGTGATATAGTTTATCGCAAAACACGATACGATAAAGGTGAAGCGGATTACTTAAATTGTCCCTTTTCCCGTGATGAATATTACGATTTCGTAACAGTGTTGAATAATGGGCAAAAACATGAAGCTCATGAATTTGAAACTCAAATTTTCGAAGATATCAAGTTTCAGTTTTACGAAAACTGCACACCAATAGAAGAACTTGTCAGAAGGGGAAAGGATACCCTGCGCTTTGGTGTGATGCGTCCAGTCGGTTTGGAAGATCCAAAAACAGATAAACGTCCTTTCGCTGCATTTCAGCTGAGAGCAGAAAACACAGATAAAACAGCTTATAACTTAGTTGGCTGCCAAACGATGCTGAAATATGGAGATCAGAAAAAGATCTTACGTAAAATTCCAGGATTACAATATGCTGAATTCCTGCGGTTTGGCTCAATCCATCGCAATACGTTTCTAAATGGACCAAAAATCCTGAATCCTGATTTATCTTTGCAGGCAAAACCAAATGTGTTTATTGCTGGTCAGTTGGCAGGTGTGGAAGGTTACGTAGAATCAATTTTAGGTGGAATTCTGGTTGCGAGGAACGTAAAGCAAACATCCTGTTTGCACTCTTACGGAAAAGGAGTTTCGTTAGAAAAAACTGCTTCCATACCGGAGTTTAGGAACGAGAATGAAAAAATTAAAATCCTTAAGTCAGACTGTCGTTCTAACTCAATGATTTTACCAGAAACGACCGTTTCCGGTCAACTTTGGCGACATTTGATAACACCAGTAAAAAACTTTCAACCTATGAATGCAAACTTTGGACTGTTGCCGCCGTTGATTGAAAAAATCAAAGATAAGAAATTGAAAAAGCAGAAACTTGCTGATAGAAGTTTGAAAGACTTAAAACAGTTTTTGTTTTTCAATGGGAATTAATCGAAAGAATTCCTCGCTGCTCTGCATCGGGATTTTCCAAATTTTCTCCCCTGTTTGAGGGGAGATCCGGCAGTTGCCGGAGAGGGGTAAATAAAGAAAATTCGATTTTCAGCTTGCTGAAATAAATTTAGCGAAATACACCTTGGCTCTGCCACGGTGATAGCCAAATTTAAGAATTTTCTTTATTTAAAATTATTTATTTTTCACCACATCTATTTCAATTTTTATCGATTCATGCAGATGCTTTTTTACTGCGCACAAACTGGCAGATTTGATGAGTGCTTTGTGATATTGTTCGGGAAAGTCTTCCGGAACAAATATCTGCATCGAAATTGTATCTATCAAACCGGTTTTCATATCAAAAACAACATCCTGGATAAGCTTTATCTGATCTGTTTCCAAGCCTCTCTGCTGGCAGAAACTTTTGATGTAAATTCCTGCACAAGTGCCTAATGCTGATAAAAATAATTCAAATGGAGAAGGTGCTGAGTCATCTCCACCACTGCGCTTTGGTTGATCTGTCATCACAGAAAAATCTCTTATCTTTGCTTCCACTTTCAGATTTCCGGGAAATCCAACTTCTAACTGCATCATATTAAAACTCCTAAGTTTTACTACAAAATTAAGTTTTTAATTAATGATGTCAAATATTATTTATGGTTAAAATGATAGTTTTGGGAAATAAAAACTATGACCTTGAAATTTCGTTTTATCGAAACTCTATACAAAATAATTAATGATTAAAAAATTTTTTTCCGAACTCCGATTTTCCAATAAATTTCATCCTCTTCATCCACTCCATTTTTTCCTGCAATTTCACATTAAATATTTCTTCATCAACATCAAAATCATCCAAATCTTCGGTTGCTCTGCGGTTATTGAAGAACAGGTTATTTTCTATCACAAAATCATCTGGAACCAAGTGCAAGGCAAAAGGGCATTGATAGCCGTAATAATCGGGAGAATCATAAGCTTTGCTTTGAGCTGTTTGCACGATGATATTATCTTTGAAAAAACCGGGATTTTCCTCAGTTGAAGAAGTGATCGCAGCTCCCATTGCTCCTGTATCGTAAACGATATTGTGTGAGATGAAACCTTGAGGTTTTCCGCGACTGGCATCCCAGAGAGAAATTCCCCAGGTATTCATGTCTTCAATTATGTTGTTATCCACGATTCCAATGGCATCCACGAAAAGTCCGATACCTTTCCAATAACGCGCGATGTAGTTGTTCGAGATTTTCGCTTTAGCATTCCAGGTAACGCCAACTGCTACTCCGCGGCCACCTTTGGGAGTTCTTCCACCTGCTTTGTCCATGCCGTCGATATAATTTCCAGTCACGATCGCTTCTGTATTTCTAAAAAGCGCAATTCCATCCCAGGAATTTCGAATGATGTCATTATCGGTAATTTCCAAATACGAATTTTCACGACCGCAAATCCCCATGATTCCGGAAATATTTTTCACGATCATCAAGGAATCACCCAGATTATTCGTGATCAGATTATTATGAATTTTTGCGCTGCTGTTTTTTACTACGATCGCTGCATCGCCGGCCATCCCTGCTGAATCACGTATTCCATCCGTAATTGTAATGTTCTCCAGATAGAAATCCTGGCAATCAACAATATAAAGTCCGTATCCGGAATTAGTGTGAATAACTGCCGACCTGTCTTTGGGGCCAATAATTTTAATGTTTTCCCCACTTATTTTAAGTCCGTAAGTTGCCGGATTTGTTGTTTTGGGTTCTTCACAATTGGCACAAGTAGAATCTATAAAATGAGTTGGAGTCAGTTCATAATCTCCACTTGCCAGCTCTACAATTATGTTATTCTGGCTGGTTTTAAATAGTTCAATCAGATCATTTTCATTATCGATTGTTATGGTTTTAGATATGGGATTTGAGATAAAATAAATAACCAGGAATATGAAAATTACAAACAAATAGAACAGAATTTTTTTCAACATTCATACATCTCCGTTCTTCTGTCATTGAAAGCATGATTGTATTCTGTAACTTTTTTGTCATCAGCTTTTTCGGGGTAGATCTCCACGATTTGAACAGTTTCTTCAGTTTCAGTGCAGCGATGCAGAATTTCTCCTTTGGTAGAAAGTATCTGACTCATACCGGTAAAGGTTAATTCACTATCCATATTTTTTTCAGTTCCGGTTCTATTGGAAGTTATCGAAAACACACGATTTTCCAAACTTCTGGTTATCATTGCCTGCTGGCACCAGGGCAATACAAGATTGGCGGAATGAGCAATTATCTGCGCTCCACGTAATGCCAAGGTTCTTGCTGATTCCGGGAATATCCAGTCAAAGCAGATCATAAGACCAACTTTTACACCATCTTTAGCTTCGAAAACTTTTAGTCCCGAATTACCAGGAAGAAACCATTTTTTTTCTTCGTAAAACAGGTGGGTCTTCCTATAAACATGGATAGTTCCGGCAGGATTTACCAGCAAAGATGAATTGTAGAATTTATCTCCATCTTTTTCGGCAAATCCAACTACATAGCTGGTATTTTTTTCTTTCGCCAATCTTGTGAATAAATTTGCCGTGACTCCTGTTTTTGCTGGTTCTGCAGCTTTTTCCAATTCAGATTTGGTTTTGAATAAGTATCCTGAAGTTGCCAACTCGGGAAGAACAACCAAATCAGCATTTACCGTGGCTAATAATTCTTCCATTTTTTTTAGATTTTCCTGGATTTTCAGAAATTTTGGTTCGAATTGTAATACTCCGATTTTATAGATCAAAAAAAACCTCCGAAATTTAATAATTTTCTTAAGAATTTATAAATTAATTTTAATCAAGTTTGTCAATGATTCCATTCCAAAATTAATTTACTATAATATTATAAAATAATAAATTATAATAATATGCTTGACACTAAAACGTCGGGATTTTTTGTATCACACAATTAAAAAAGGCGCATATTTATTATCAGCTGACCAAGGTCAGCATTTTTTTGGTAATAAAAGAGTACCACTGATATTCAGTGGTTTCGTCGTATAAAAGGGCTATTTTATAATGGCTCTGAAAAGATGAAAAGTGAGGTGAGAGACCATGGAAAAAATCATGGTGGAAAAACTTGAGAAAATAGCTAAAGAAGCTTGTTCAAAACAGGGTGTAGCACTTTACGATCTGGAATTGAAGCGTGCTTCCAAAGGTCTTATTGTGCTGGTTTATATCACAAAATTGGATGGTGTGAACATTGGTGATTGCCAGATAGTTAGCAGAGAAATCTCGAATCGTTTGGAAATCGATGATTTCATAGCTGAACGATTTTTTCTGGAAGTATCATCGCCGGGTTTGGAACGCGAATTGAAATTGAAGAAGCATTACGTGAGTGCGATTGGCGAGAAACTGAAGATAACATTCCAGGCAGAAGATAAAAATAAAACAGTGATCGGAGTTCTAAAAGAAGTAGAAACCGATTATTTGAAATTGGATGTAAAAGATGAAATGAAACAAATTACATTCAGTGATATAAAAAAAGCAAAAACTTATTTCGATTATAAAAAGAAGAGTTAAGAGAGGGAATTATGAGTGCTAACTTAATGAGTTCTTTAGCCGAACTGGCCAGTTTGAAACAACTTGATAAAAATCAACTGGCAGAGATCATAAAAGAAAGCTTATATCAGGCAATCTCAAAGAAGATGATAGAAGAAAATGATTTGAAGATCATTGCCGAATTTGATACGAACAGAGTGCTGGCAAAATTTAATCGCATCGTGGTGGAACGCGATTTTTCTTTGGGAGAAATCTCCCTGGAAGAAGCTAAACATTATGAACCCGAAGCCGAATTAGGTGACTTAATTCCCGTGGAAATGTATATTTCCGATTTTGAACCGAAAGTGATCCGTAATGCCAGAAAGGCAATCTTGGAACGCATTAAGGCATTGGAAGAAAATCGCATTATGGACGATTATGAAAATCAGAAAGATCAGATCATTTCCGGAAAAGTTACTAAAGATGATTATAATGGTTACGTAGTAGATATAGGATATGCAGATGCACTTCTGCCGAAGGAAGAGCAGATCGAAGATGAATATTTTAAAGTTGGCGATATCATCAAAGCTTTCGTAGTCAACATTCGTAAAAGAAAAAATGATGTGATCGTGATCTTATCCAGAACTCGTCCGGAATTTGTTAAAAGAATATTTGAAACAGAAATTCCCGAAGTAAATTCAGGTGACATCGATATAAAAAAGATCGTGCGTGAGCCTGGAATGAGAACTAAAGTTGCAGTAATTTCCAATGATAAAAACATCGACGCTACAGCTGCTTGCCTTGGCGAAAAAGGAATTCGTATCGAATCGATCCGTAATCAGTTGAATGGCGAATTGGTGGACATAGTACTTTGGGCAGAATCTCCTGAACAGCTTATTGCTAACGCAATTGGACCTGATTTGGTAGAAAAAGTTTATCTGGCGGAACGTGGCAGATTTGCTCGTATAATAGTAAGTGAAGACAACAAAAATCTGGCAATCGGAAAGAAAGGCAAAAACGTGAAACTGGCTGCCAAACTTACCGATTTCAAATTGGATATTTATACAGAAGAAGAATTTGAAGAAAAGATCTCGGAAGAAAGAAGAATCACCAGCCATGTAAGCGATCTGGATGGAGTTTCGGCCAAAGTTGCCGAAGTTCTGAAAGAACATGGCTACACTTCTGTGCAGGATATCTATGATGCCAGCATCGAAGAACTTTGCAATCTGGAAGGTCTTGGTAAAAAAACAGCTAACAAGATCAAAGAATCTTCCAAATTCTTCTAAAATGAGGAAGTTATGTCGAATGGATCATCTCATGCTAATCATGTGCCACAGCGCACTTGTGTGATCTGCCGGCAAAAAAAAGAGAAATATAATTTTTTAAGATTTATAGTGGTGAAAGGAAGTCCGATCTTCGATCTGAAACAGAAATTGCAGCAGCGGGGAAGCTATGTTTGTGATGATAATGACTGCCTATCTAAGTTGAAGAGATGGATTTCCAAAAAAGGAAGAAAGATTAAATGAAAATTGAAAAGGTTTTGAATTTGCTTCATATGGCCCGAAAAGCCGGTCATTTGATTGTCGGCTTTGATGCCTGCAAAAGATCATTGATGGCAGGTGATGCTAAATTGCTGATCCTGGCTGAAGATTTGGCAAGTAGGCAGAAATCGGAAATGATAAACGTTTCGGAAGCCTGTAATGTGAAGTGGATTGAAATAGGAACAAAAGAAAAATTCGGTGAAGCATTCAAAACCAGAGACCTGGGAATTATCAGTGTAGAAGATCATAATTTTGCCAAGGGTATTCTGAAGAAAACTGATATTCCTGAAGATAAAATGGGGAAGAAAATTTAAGGGGGAAAAATGCCGATAAGAGTACATCAATTAGCCAAAGAATTCAAAATTTCGACTGCTGCGTTGAAGAAACATCTGGGCGATATGGGTGTGGAAGTAAAAAGCCATATGAGTCCGGTGGATGACGAAATAGTTGCTAAGATTCGAGCTAAATTCAACGAAGAAGTCAGAGCCATCAAACAGCGTCAGCACGATAGTAAATCGCTTCATAAAAAAATAATTCTGGCAAATAAGAAAAAGAAGGAAACTGAGCAGGAAAAAGCTTCTTCTCCCAAACCCAAAGCCATAGATATTCCCAAATTTGTTGAGAAAAAAATTGAGAAAAAAGACTCCCGATCTTCTCACAAAAAGCATTCAAAGCCGAAACCAAAAAAGGAACAACCAGTATATAAAGAAAGTAAATTGCCACCAAAATTAAAAGGTGTTACAGAACCGAAATTCAAAGACAAAGAATTTACCAACAAAGATGACAAATCTAAAGATAAGAAATTCAAAGATAAATCAAAGCATCTGAAAGCTAAATTAAAAAGCATGAAGAAGAAAAAGGGACGCAAGACCAAATTTGTTCCTACAGAATTGGAAGAAGCTGAAATTGCAAAAAACATCAAAAAAACATTAATAACTACTTCCAAAAAGAAAAAATATAAAAAAGATGATAAAACTCAGACTCAGGTTGATGCTAAGATAAAAATTGCCGAGTTTACTTCTGTAAGTGAATTAGCAAAACTGATGAATGTAAATGCTTCGGATATTATTCAGAAGTTTTTCATGATGGGTCAGATGGTAACGATAAATCAGCGTTTGGATAAAGAATCTTTGGAAATGATCTGTGATGAATTTGATTTTGATGTGGAATTTGAAGAAGAGTACGGAAAAGAGATCCTGGAAGAAAAAGTAGAAGAAGTCGATGATTCTGAAAAAGTCGGCAGACCACCGATAGTTACAGTGATGGGTCATGTCGATCATGGTAAAACTGCCATATTGGATAGAATTCGTTCTACAAATGTAATTGCCGGAGAAGCTGGTGGAATTACTCAGCATATCGGTGCTTATCAGGTAGAATATCAGGATAAACAGATCACATTCCTGGATACTCCAGGTCATGAAGCTTTTGCGGCTATGCGTGCTCGCGGAGCAAATGTAACTGACATTGCTATTATTGTGGTTGCGGCAAATGAGAGTGTGAAACAGCAAACAGTAGAAGCTATCGATCATGCCAAAGCTGCTGGAGTTACAATAATCTTGGCGATCAACAAAATTGATCTTAAAGATGCAAATATTGATCGTGTGATTTCAGATTTGATGCAGCAGAACCTGATGCTGGAAGGTTACGGTGGAGAAATTCTCTGGGTTCCCTGTTCAGCCAAAACCGGTGAAGGAATCAACGAACTTCTGGATACAATTTTACTTTCTGCTGAAATGCTGGAACTGAAGGCAGCTGAAGAAGTTCCTGGTAAAGGAATTGTAATTGAGTCGATGAAAGATCAGCGCATGGGAACAATCGTGACTATCTTACTTCAGGAAGGAACATTAGAAAAAAGTGATAGCGTAGTTTGTGGAGCTACTTTTGGGCGTATTCGAAAAATGGAAGATGAACGCGGTAAAGAAATTGAAAAGGTCAGTCCAGCAGGTGTGGCTGTTCTATATGGATTGAACAGTGTTCCCAAAGCTGGAGATATTTTGAATAAAGTAGAAAATGAGAAAACGGCACGTTCGATAAGTACTGAACGTAAAAATATTCGTCGTGAACGAGAAAAATATCAGCAGAAAACAAATCTTGATAACCTGTTTCAGAGAATCAAGGAACACTCGATGAGCGAGATCAAGCTTATTGTGAAAGCCGATACAGACGGTTCTGTGGAAGCTCTTTGTGACTCGTTCCAGAAGTTAAGTACAGATGAAGTGGTTGTGAACATTATCCGTAAAGCAGTTGGTGGAATTAATGAAGCCGATGTGAACATGGCTTCTGCTTCCGATGCTATCATCATTGGATTCCACGTGCGAGCTAACAACACTGCTAAGAAAATGGCAGAAGATGAAGGTATAGAGATCAAACTCTATCACATTATTTACGAAGCTATCGAAGATATTCAAAGCGCCATGCAGGGAATGTTAGCTCCTGAAATTGTGGAAAAATATATGGGAACAGCAGCTGTTAAACAGATATTCAAGATCAAAGGCGTTGGCACAATTGCCGGTTGTGCGGTAGAAAAAGGTAAAATAACCAATACCGGAGTTGTTCGACTTTATCGTGATGATATTGTTATTCACGAGGGAAAACTATCATCTTTGAAACATTATGCAAACGAAGTGAAAGAAGTGAAGGCAGGTTCCGAATGTGGAATCGGCATCGAAAAATATAATGATTTGAAAGAAGGCGATGTGATTGAAAACTTTGTGATGGAAGAAGTCGCCAGAAAATTGTAAACTGGGAGACCAAAATTGCCCCGTATTAGAATTCAACGTTTGGAAAGTGAACTTTTCAAGCTTATCAGTACTGTTCTCACGTTCAAAGTACGAGATAAAGACCTGCAGATGGTCAATGTTACAGAGGTTAAGCTTACCAATGATCTGGCTTATGCCAAAATCTATTATACAACCTTGGAACCAAATGTAAAAAAGGTTCAGCTTGGCTTGGAACGCAGTAAAGGTTTTATAAAAAAAGAGATCGCAGCTGCTAAATTCATGCGGATCGTTCCGGAACTTATTTTTAAGTTTGATGATAAAGCAGAAAAAGCTCGCAGATTAGATGAGATCTTTGCTAAAATTCACCAGGAGGAAGCTGATACTGATGAGAATTGACGATCTGCAAAAAATAAAAAAACAATTATTAGATGCACTTCCAAATTACAAATCTTTCTGTATTCTCACTCACAAAAATCCTGATGGTGACGGTCTTTGTGCAGCTTTGGCTCTGCAGGAAATTTTATTAGATTTTGCCATAAAAGCAGATGTAGTAATCGAAGATGAAATACCAGATAATTACGAATTTCTGAACGGTTCTGAAAGGGTGAAAGTTTTTAATGATACAATGCTGTATAAATTCGTGATAATTCTGGATTGTCATGAAGTTGATCGTCTGGGAAAATGCGCTCCTCTGCTTCACACAGCCAAAGAAGTTTTCGTATTCGATCATCACGTGCAGCAGCAGCTGATAGAAAATTCCAAAACTTACATAAATGCCAAAGCAGTTTCTGTCGGTGCAATCCTGTTTGATATGTTTGAAGAAGAAATTGCAAATCTTCCTGCTGATTCGGCAAATTATGTTGCCAAAGCTCTATATACAACTGTTATAAATGATACAGATAATTTCATAAATATGAACACCGATGCAGCTACCTTTTTATTTTGTTCCAAATTGATGAAATTTGATATTGTTCCCGGACAGATCACAGAACAGTTTTTACTTTGCCGACCCGTAAATGAGATGCAGTTTATCGGGGAAGCTCTCTCTAAAATGGCAACTTATGATGAAGATAATATTCTGTTCATCGTTGCTTCTCTCGATATGTTGGAACGTCATGATCTTATCGATAAAGAAGTTTCCAAACTTACACGCTGGGTAAAAGGAACTAAAAATGTGAAAATTGTTGCAAGTTTCCTGGAGATAAATTCGAATCGTTATCGTATTAGTTTGCGTTCCAATTATATAAACGTAAATAAAATTGCTACAAAATATGGCGGCGGTGGACACAAAAAAGCTTCCGGCTGCGAGATCAAAGGCAGTTTAGAAAAAGTTCAACAAGGATTGTTGGAAGATATTCGAAACCAACTTCACAGCATTTAAATTCAAAGGATGATTATGAATCCGTTCGGCGTGCTTCTCATCGATAAACCTGTGGGATTGTCTTCATTCGATATTATCCGAAAGATCCGCAAAATTACTGATATCAGAAAAGTGGGCCACACTGGAACTCTGGATCCTTTTGCCACCGGACTTCTGCCGGTTTGTATAGGAAAAGCAACTCGACTTACAAACAGGATGATGGCAAAGGAAAAAGAATATCTGGTTACCATGAAACTGGGAGTTCGAACCGCAACCGGCGATACAGAAAGCGAAGAGATCGAAGAGCTGCAAATTCCCGAAATCTCAGATAATGATTTGATCGAACTCAAATCTAAAGTCGAAAAGATTGAATCTCAAATTCCTCACAAGTTTTCTGCCATCAGAATTGATGGCAAACGTGCTTATCAATTAGCTAGGAAAAATGAAGATTTTACCATTCAAGCCAGACCGATCCAAATAAATGATTTTTCTATTGAAAGTTTTGATTTACCGATCATGAAATATAGAGTTATCGTAAGCAAAGGAACTTATATTCGCACGCTTTCCGAGACTATTGCAGAGATGCTTGGTACGATCGGAACGACATTAGAATTACGACGAACAAAGATCGGAAATCTGAAAATTGAAAATGCGGTAAAAATAAAAGATTTGAATTCAGAAAACTGGCAGCAGAATATGATATCTGTACCTGATATTTTTCCTGATATTGAATCTATAATTATCGAAAATATTGAGCATTATAAAAACGGGCGTTTTATAGATTTAGAGCATGAAAATTGCGATGATGTGATGGTTTTATCTCCTGAGCAAGATTTTCTGGGATTCGCAAAAATACACGCCAATATGTTGCAGCCCAAGACGGTTTTTATATGAAATATATTAATAATAAGAAAAGTGAAAATTCCTCTATCCAGGCAAATTGGAGAACCCCTTTGTTCTGCGAAAGATTGTTACCAAGAAAGACAGAACATTTCCCCTTTGAAGGGGAACAATATGGAAGTAAAGAGAATATGAGTTCCACTTTCGCTCCCTGTGAAGGGAGCTGGCTCCGTGTAACGGAGGCTGAGGGTTATCAGAAGAAAGTAACCCCTTTGTTCTGCGAAAGATTGTTACCAAGAAAGACAGAACATTTCCCCTTTGAAGGGGAAAAATATGGAAGTAAAGAGAATATGAGTTCCGCTTTCGCTCCCTGTGAAGGGAGCTGGCTCCGTATAACGAAGGCTGAGGGTTATTATTAAAAAATGAAATTTCTAAACGGTCAGAACTGCAGTTTCAATTATCCTGTTATCAGCATGGGAACTTTTGACGGAGTTCATCTGGGGCATCAGAAATTACTGCAGAATTTAACTGATCGAGCCCAAGAAACCGGTGGAGAATCGGTTGTTATCTCCTATTATCACCATCCGTTGGAAACAATTCATAAAAAAACTTTTCCCTATCTTCTTACCGAGAGAAATCTGAAAGAAAAGCTGCTGCGAGAATTTGGTGTGGATTGTATTTTATATTTAGAATTTACTGAAGAAATGGCTGCGATGTCACCTGCTGATTTCTTGAAAAAAATATTGATAGATGAAATCGGAGCAAAAGAAATGATCGTTGGCTACGATACACATTTTGGCAGATTCCGCGCAGGAAATTATGAATTCCTGAAGAAAAATGCGGAAGAATATAATTATAAAGTATCGCTTGTAGAACCTTTTAAAATAAAGAATCGCATCATCAGCAGCAGTCTGATACGTGATTTTGTACGCGAAGGCGATCTATTTGATGCAGCCAGATGTCTGGGCAGGAAATATTCCATAATTGGCAAAGTTATCAAAGGTCAGCAGTTGGGGCGTGGGATCGGATTTCCCACGATTAATTTGCAACCGGTAGATGCTAATAAACTTATTCCCGGCATCGGTGTTTACGTTTGTGAAATTCACTGGAAAAATACGATTTTTCTGGGAACGACCAATATTGGTTACAGCCCAACTCTCAAGAAAAATCATTACAAAGAGATCGAAACTTTTATTTTGGATTTTGATGAAGATATTTATGATCAAACCGTTGAAGTGATCTTCCACAAAAAATTGCGAGATGAACTTGATTTTGCATCAACTCGCGAACTTATCGATCAAATAAAAAAAGATGTGGAAAACACACGGGGATATTTCCAGAACAACCCTGCTAAAAAGTAAGTAATATCCAAAACAACCCTGCTAAAATATAAAACCTTGACAAAATAACCCTGCAAAAATGTAATCGGGTGTAAGGTTTAAAGTGATAATCTGTTGGTTGTGAGGTTGTTATGTATGTGCAAAGAGAATTAGAAAATAAACTAAAAAAATATCTGAAAAGCCCTGAGATAATTGCAATTTTAGGAGCACGTCAGGTAGGAAAAACTACATTATTGCAGAACTTTTTTAATACGGAAAATTCATTAATGATCAGTTTTGAAGATAGGGAAAAGCTATCTCATTTTCAAGAAGATGAAAAGTCTTTTGCAGATTATTATTTAGATAAATGCGACATATTGATAATTGATGAATTCCAATATGCCAGAGAAGGTGGCAAAAAACTTAAATATATCTTCGATAATTATCCTGGTAAAAAAATTATCATCAGTGGTTCTTCTTCTTTAGAACTAACAGAGCAGGCAGCAAAATATTTAGTGGGTCGAATATTTCAATTTCAACTGAATTCATTTAGTTTTTCAGAAGTTTTGAGACATGAAGATATCCAACTTTATGAGCAATTGTATAAAGCTGCAGATCAATTAAAGGAATTTACTCAAATAAAAGATTATAAATTGCCAATTGTGCCGTCAGCACTTATCAGCAAAGCTTTGCAAATTTTAGATGAGTACATTATTTTTGGTGGTTATCCTCGAGTAGTATTAAGTGAAAATGCTGAAGAAAAAGAAACCGTTTTGCACAATATTTACAATACATATCTAATTAAAGAAATCAGAGAAATCCTGAATATAGAAAATGATTTTGAAATGGAGAAATTAACGAAATCGCTGGGGTTGAGAATAGCTGATTTGATAAATCTTAATGAAATATCAAATTTTATGGGAATGAATGTAAGAAAAGTTCAGCAATTAATCCATGTTTTGGAAAAAACTTTTATTATTCAGCTTTCAAATCCATTTTATACAAACAAACTTCTGGAACTTAGTAAAAGCAAAAAACTTTTCTTTCGAGATTCTGGTTTCAGAAATGCTGTGATCAAAAACTTTACCAATCAAGATTCGCGTACTGATACTGCAGATCTTTACGAAAATTTCATATTTGAAGAAACACATAAAAAAAATATAGAAACAAAGTATTGGCGTACAAAATCGAAAGCGGAAGTAGATTTGATAATAGAAAAAAATGGAGAAATAATCCCTGTTGAAATTAAATCCAATTTAAAAAGAAGCAGTATACAAAAATCACTTCATAGTTTCATCAAAAAATATGTTCCCGCTCGAGCCTTCGTTGTTTCAAGAGATTATTTTGATTTTAAAAAAATTAATTCAACAGATGTTTTGTTCATTCCATTTCCGTTATTTGTCCTAATAGATTTTTAAGTTTCGGAGGTAAACATGTTTTTCTGCACAGAATGCGGATCAGAAACCAGTAAATGGTCGGGAAAGTGCCCGGCTTGCGGAGCCTGGAATACATTGAAAGAAACAACACGGGTAACAGGAAAAAAGAAAAATCAGCGCGTAAGATTTGAACTTTCCACCCAACCGGAAAAGATTATAAACATCAAAGCAGATGCAAAAGAGCGGATATCTACCACAATCGGTGAATTGGATGGAACGCTGGGTGGTGGAATTGTTTCCGGAATGGTCGTTTTGATTGGTGGAGAACCCGGAATTGGCAAGTCAACTTTGATGATGCAGGTAGCAAATATTCTGGCAGATAAGCGAAAAGTTCTTTATGTTTCCGGAGAGGAGAGCAAACAGCAGATCAAAATGAGGAGTGTACGTTTGGAATGTACTTCGGAAGAGTTACTTCTATATTGTGAAAATGATGCAGAAGCTATTTTGAATACAATTTCCGATCTGGAACCTGAATTTGTAGTGATCGATTCCATCCAATCAATTTATATGAATTCTATCGACAGCGCTCCGGGAAGTGTTTCTCAATTGCGGGAATGCACCGGGCTTCTTACCCGAATTGCCAAACAGAAAAATATCCCGATCTTCCTTGTTGGACACGTTACCAAAGACGGCTCGGTAGCAGGACCGAAGATCATCGAACACATGGTGGATACAGTTCTTTATTTTGAAGGTGAAATGCAGAATCAGTTCAAAATTTTGCGTGCCACGAAAAATCGTTTTGGCTCTACAAATGAAATTGGAATTTTTGAAATGCTGGCTTCCGGTTTGCAGGAAGTCAAAAATCCATCTCAACTTTTCCTGCGGGAAAATGAAACGAATGTGGGATGTGCAATCGGCTGTCTGCTGGAAGGAACGCGTGCTTTCCTGGTAGAAGTTCAGGCTCTGGTTTCTCCTGCCAGTTATGGAAATTCGCAGCGAGTTGCTTTAGGTTTCGATCACCGAAAATTAGCTCTGATCTTAGCTGTTATCGAGAAAAATCTTTCCATAAATCTGCGGAATAATGATGTGTTTTTGAACCTGGCAGGCGGAATGAAAGTGATGGAACCGGCTCTGGATCTTTCGATAATTGCTGCAATCCTTTCCAGCGCCAAAGACACACCTCTTCCAGCTAAAACGATGCTGCTTGGTGAAGTTGGATTGAATGGAGAAATTCGGGCAGTATCGCAAGCTGAAAAAAGGATAAAAGAAGCGATTAAATTAGGCTACGAAAACATTATCGTTTCAGCACGAACCAAAAACGTGAAAAGCAAGATCACAAAACTAAAACATATTCGCCAGTTATTTCCGGTGTTGTTTGGGAAGTAGATTCATCCAATTATCGGTCATCCTGAGGAATTCTTTCTTAGAAAGTTGACGAAGGATAGACGAGTTCATATTTCGTCAAAAAGCAAAGAGTACCTCAATATGACGACATTTTTTTTGTAAGCCCACGAATTCATTCGTGGGTAACTTCGGCACAGGTTGGAAGAATCTCTTTGCATTCCGAGAAGTAAAGCACCAAGAGTTTTCACGAGATCCTTCCAAGGTAATGCTAACAGAAACGTCAGGATGACGGCTTTTTTTGGGTGCAAAGCGTTTTTTAGATTTTAAGCGACAAATTCGCTTGCAATTGCAATTCGTCATTGATCTGGTCATATCCTTCGATACGTCGTTACACTCCTACTCAGGATGACATATATTTTCCCCGTCCATCTAGTGATCCTGTCTAAGAAAATAAAAAAAGCCCCCGGAAATTCGAGGGCTTTCAAGTTCAAATATATTTTCTAAAACCCACCTGGTTTCGTAGCAGATTTAAGTTGCTGCAAAGTAGCTTTCTTGTTTTTTATCTCTTTCAATACAGAAGGATCTGAAGTCATTCCTTGAGCTTTATTCAAAAGAGCTTCTTCTTCCAGGAACAAATTATAAGCCTCTTCCTTCACTCTGTCACGATCTTCCACCAGCTGATCGGCAGCTTCACCGTAGTATCTGGATTTATCTTTATATTCTTCCTCGTACCACAAAAACTTCTCATATTTTTTGTAGCCCTGTTCAAATTTTACCTGAGCTTTTATCATGTAAGAGTCGTATAAATTTGCATCCAGTTCCAATGCTTTATCAGCCATTTGGATTGTTTTTCCATAATCTTTCATCACCAGGTAAATATCTGCAATTCTCAGATAAACTTTAGGAAGTTCAGGATTGATGTTTTTTAACTGAAGAAGGGTGTTCAATGCTTCCTGATTTTGCCCTGTAACACGATACGCTCCAGCCAGATTCATATAAGCATTCACATTTTCAGGTTGCTCAACCAAAACAGATTTATACTGCTGGATAGCATCATCCAATTTTCCAGTTTTTAGATAACACTTTGCCAGTTTTTTCTGCAAATGATCTACATCCGGAAATGCCTGGCTTGCAGATAAAAGAGGTTGAATTGCATCATCATACAATTCCTGATCGTATAACAAAACGCCCAGAGCCTGACAGGCTTCTGAATAGTTTTCATCAATTTCCAGTGCTTTTCGGAAGGCTGCTTCTGCATCTCCATAATATTCGATCTCGGAGTAAATATTTCCTATTCGATACCAGATCTCTTTGTTGTTTTCATCTATAGCAGCAATCTGTTCCAGAGCATCTACAGCTTCTTCGTAATATTCCATTTTAAGATAAGATTTACTTAAAAAATCTAACATATTTACGTTTTCAGGATCGATTTCCAGCCCTTGCAGATAATAATCTACTGATGCTTCATATTCTTTGTTCAAATATTTAATAGCACCCAGATAAAAATAGGCATCCACGTTTTGCGGATCGATCTGTATAAGGCTGCTGAAAGACTCTTCGGCGGATGCAAAGTTCTTACTGTTGAAATGCTGCAAGCCGATATCCATCAGTTTTGTAACTTCAGCCTGGCCAGATTCTTCAATTTTCGTTAACAAATTCTCAGAGATCATTGCACGACGGTCTTCTTTATTTTTGGTAACGTTAAAAATTATCGGAAAAACATCGGAAGTTTGCAAACTGTAAACATTCAATTGAACTTTGAATTCATTATTGGAAGCAGAACTAATTCCTCCCCAGAGAACAAAATCTGCCTCCAGATCAGTTCCTAGTGTACGTGCTTCGTCTTTTCCCATATAGGCAAAACCAGATTTCTTGAATGCTTTTTCGGCATCTTTAATTTTGATCAATTCCAGATTTTCATTGTCCTTGAAAACATTCTCAAAATCACGTTTGGTCATCTCCTTATAAACATAATCGCTGGGACGATCGTTCTTCTCGAATTTTACTATTGCTACTTTTTGGACTTCGGCTAAGAGTGAGAACATCAAAATGCTCATCAAAGCGAGAGTTAAAATTAACTTTTTCACACTTCCTCCAAGATTTATTTTCTTATTTCAATTTTCATACATTTTTTTTTCACTTCATTTTGGTGCAAGTTATTTTTTTGCTATATCTTTATTGGTTAATCAAAACGCTCTTCATTGTGTAGCATTCTATAAATCAAGACCTTGCCAGAGGTAAATTTTATTTTTACTTCTTTTTGCTGGAATGTATTGCTCAAACTGTAAAATCCATTTACATAATCTCCAAATTTTATAGGAAACTCAAATCCAAAACTTTCAAATTTTGTAACTTTTCCCGGAGAAAAAAAGGAGACCGTTTCACCGATTTCACCTTTAAAAACATATTGTCCTGATCGATAAATTTTCCAGTAACCGAAATTATCGTACAACTCAATTCCAAGATTGTTTTCTGCTACCCACAGCTTTTTCAAACTGTACAAAGTATGATCGCTGCGCCGGCCAAATATAGAGAATAATCTGATCAGATCTGGAGAAAGTGTGCTGGCAAAATTAAGTGTTTTTTCCAGGTCGGAAGTCTGCTGCTCTTCTATCCGGATTATTTTTGCATTACAGAATTTATGTTTATTCTCAGGAAAAATGGAATCAAGATCACCAATGATGTAATCTGGCTTTATATCCAATTCTCCACAATGATTTGCTCCACCATCGGCAGCAATAATAACATCCGATTGTAAAATGATCTCTTTCAACTTTTCTTCTGGCTTTTCGCCATTTCCGATGATCGAAATTACTTTTTCTTTTTTCATGGAATATAATTTACAAACAGGTAAAGAATTTGACAACCAATTCCATTAAATATTTTCTATCTATGCTTAGATTCGAAACAATTCGAATTTAGAAGAAGTGTAATGAAGTTGTTGAAATAAAGAGGCAAAGAAGCAGGGAGGCAAAGAGGCAAAGATGCAAAGAGGCAAAGAAGCAGAGAGGTAAAGATCCAAAGAAATAAAGATTCTTCGTCAATAGTCGCAAGAAGATTTCTGCAATATGACGATCATTGGTTATTAATCACTGGTCACTTGTCATTAGTAATTCGTATTTTCTCATTCTCTCAAAGTCACAAAGTCTCTCAATCACAAAGTCACAAAGTCTCTCAATCCCAAAGTCACAAAGTCTCTCAATCCCAAAGTCACAAAGTCTCTCAATCTCAAAGTCACAAAGTCTCTCAATCTCAAAGTCACAAAGTCTCTCAATCTCAAAGTCACAAAGTCTCTCAATCACAAAGTCACAAAGTCTCAAAATCTCATCGTCTCAACTCTCATCTCTCACTTCTGTTCCTTTTCTGCTTTCTGCTTTTTGCTTTTGGCCTTTTTTCCCAAGAAACCTGGGTAAAAACTTATCGTCCATTTCAACGACCTAACTGGACAGATAGATACGAAGTCGAAGATGTGATAATTACTCAAGATGGTGGCTATGTGGTCTGTGGATCATATGAAATTTTCGGCTATGATCCTCATGAGTATGAGAATTGGGCCTTCCTTATGAAGACCGATTCTGATGGCAATCTACTTTGGGCTGTTGATGATTCTCTGGATTTCATGATTAGCAATGGATATCAAATAGATTTTACTGAATTACCTGACGGCAGTTTACTATCTATAGGTTATTCAGCTTTTGGTGGAGGAGGGATCTATATGATAAAACGAGATTCGGAGGGAAATCAAATGTGGGCAATCCCATATGATAATGAATTCGGTGTTTTCTCTATGAAAACTACTTCTGATGGTAATGTAATTCTGGCTGGTGGTTCGAATAATAATGCTGCATTGAGGAAGATAAATCCTGATGGCAATACAATTTGGACTAGTGACCCGTCAATCATCGATTGTCGGATAGAGACGTTTCAATTTAACTCGTGAATCTTGGGTGGTAAACTGCCAGTTTATAGAGCATTCTTTTTTGTTTCTTGCTTTTGTCCATGCTGCTACCTGGCTGGACAGC
>JAIPJH010000012.1 GCA_021734245.1 Candidatus Cloacimonadota bacterium
TGTCCAGCCAGGTAGCAGCATGGACAAAAGCAAGAAACAAAAAAGAATGCTCTATAAACTGGCAGTTTACCACCCAAGATTCACGAGTTAAATTGAAACGTCTCTATCCGACAATCGATGATTGACGGGTCACTAGTATTATCCGGCAAACCGAGATAGCGGTTACCGCCGGCTGCAAAGGAAATATTCTGAAAGCTCTCAGAAAACAGACTACCGCTGCTGTTAACATAGAATTTTTCACTACCATCTTGTCCTGCCTGAAAAAAATTATCCCCAACAAAATTAACTTGAACTCCATCAACTCCGGCAGAATTAACATATACCCCGTCCATATCAGCTCTTCCAACCCAGAGTCCATTACCTTCAGAACCATTTACAACAAATCCCGCAGGATTTTCAGTATTATAATTCATCGCAGTAGGAGTACCAATTTGCACCGCTTGAAAACCATTCCACAATATTTGATCAGCTTGATATCCACTTATTGTGTTAAATGACAAGAAACCAGAATATTGTGTTCCGCTAGCAGTAACGCCATATGATGAATTATTAACATTCAGCCCATTATATACTCCACTTACAAATATCCCATCACCTGTATCACTTTGATTCTGGATACTGAGAACAGCATCTTCAGAGTTAGCAGTCATCGTATCGGGTCCCACTTTATGCAGATAAGTATCATCATAAATCTGGGTGATGCCGCTCAAGCCGGAGCCGTCACCCACATAAGCATCTGCAGTCATAGTTCCCGAGATTGTGGCGTTGCCGTCACCATCCTGCTGCACCACGCCGGAGAGAGCCACGCCTTCCAGAGTGGCAGCATAAGCAGAAGTATCGGCATTGGCAGCCTGATAGGAGCGGATCGAGAACGGCACGGGCAGAAATTTCTGGCGCGGCGTTATCTCTTCTCCGCCCACAAAAAAGGTGATGAAAAGTTCATCGCCGGCAAAGAGATCGGCAGGAAAAGCAGTGTCATTGCCCAGTTCCACGGCAAATAAACCGTCTTCGATATTCACAGAATAATGCAGTTCCGACCAGAGCTGTGTTCCAGCGGTCAGATCATCATAAATACGAAATTCGATCATTTTTGTGTCGTTAACCGGAATGCCGTCCGCATCCTGTAGCATTCCCTGAAAGTTTAGAGTACTTTGTTCTGAGAATAAAATTACACTCACAAGCACAATCAGTATAAAAACAAAAAAAACATGATTTCTTTTCATCGGATTTCCCCCCTTATAATATCGACTTCATTCCGCAAACATTTTTCCCAGAGAATCTTAATAATTAATCTGATTGATTTATTGAATGCTGCTCATTTTAGTCAAGAAAAAAAATATAATTTGGAAGAAGCATTTCTTTTTACAGAAGTAATTTAGCTGCAACTTAGAATGGGGAATATAAAGATGATAATTATTAATTCTGCATTAGCAGGATACAGCTTTCAACGTCGGGTGAAAATTCAAAAGACAAAATTCAAACCAAAAGATAATTTGCTACTATAATGAAAATTCATAAATTTGATTTTCACCGTGGCAGAACCAAGGTGTATTTCGCTAAATTTATTTCAGCAAGCTGAAAATCGAATTTTTATTATTTACCCCTCTGCCTTCGGCATCTCCCCTCAAACAGGGGAGAAAATTTGGAAAACCCCGACGCCGAGCAGCAAGGAATTTTTTCGATTAAATCTTTAACACTATAAAAAAAATACTTTGACATTTCTGACCGGTGGTCATTTTCTGACTCTTGAAGAAATTTAGAAGGATTTTATGGGAATTCTGGAAAGAAAGGAGCGGGAGAAAGAGCAGCGTAAGATCGATATAATCGATGCTGCAGAAAAGGTATTTTTCTCCAAAGGCTTTGATAACGCCAGCATGAATGATGTGGCTGAACAAGCTGAATTGAGCAAGGGAACACTTTATCTTTATTTCAACAGCAAAAATGAACTCTGTATGGCTATCATCGTTCGTAGTTTGGAAAAGATTTTGGAGCTGTTCCAGAAAATTATTGATAAAAATTGTAATGGCCTGAAAAAATTACAATTGATCTCCGAAGAATTCTTAAATTTTACCATCGCTCATCCAAAATATTATAAAGCACTACTCACTTTTAGAAATCATAGTATTGAATGTTCTGAAACTGGATATATTTATCAGGAAAGTTTAAAAAAAAATTCAGAGATCAATGATTTGATAAAAAAAATAATCGAATCTGGTCATGCTGATAACAGCATCTCACCTACTGCTGATGCTGCAAAACTTGCTCAGGCGATCTGGGGAAACTTGACAGGATTTCTTCCAGGATGCATATTAGCAAAGAATCAGATGAACAAGCAGACTGATGTAGAACCTGCTGTAGTTCTGAGATATATCTTCGAGCTGATACAAAATGCAATAAAAGCTCAATAACAGGAGTTTTGATGAAATTTTTTAAAAAAGCTGTTTTCTTATTTATCACACTATTTCTCATCTGGATATTACTTACAGGTTTGCACCCACAGGAATTGATCATTGGAGCAATTGTAGCTTTAATTATCATGTTGATCTTCCTGGGAAGTGCGGAAATTTTTGCTGAGATCAAACTAACGCCAAAAGCATTTGTTTTCTGGTTGATCTACATTTTTGTGTTTTTGTGGGAACTTATCAAATCGAATCTGGATGTTGCTTTCAGGGTTTTAAATCCAAAACTTCCCATCAATCCGGGAATCGTGAAAGTTAAAACAAATCTTAAATCTAAGATCGGCAGAATAATCCTGGCAAATTCTATTACACTTACTCCGGGAACGCTGACCGTAGAAACTAAAGATGATTTCTTCTATATTCACTGGATCGATATAAGCTCTACCGATATCGAAGGAGCTACGAATGCAATTGTGGCAAAATTTGAAAAATATCTGGAGGTGATCTTTGGATAATCTAGCCAATCTTATCTACAACATCGCAGCATATTTGGCTTTGGCAGGAATGATAATCGCACTCATTCGAATGCTGAAAGGACCAACTGCGGCTGACAGAGTAGTAGCACTCGATGTAATGACAATCATTTCCATTTCACTGATCGTTTTCATTGCCGCCCTGCTGAAAAGGATCATCTACATTGATGTAGCTCTGGTTTATGCACTCATGAGTTTCATCGGAGTAATAGCGATCGCCCGTTACTTGGAAAGGGGGCTATAAATGGAATTAATTGGAGCTATAGTTACACTGATCGGAGCAATATTCCTTTTCCTGGGAGCTCTGGGAATTCTGCGAATGCCAGATGTATATAATAGAATGCAGGCGGGAACGAAAGCAACAACCCTGGGTAGTATTTTCTTCCTGTTTGGAATCTGCATCGGTCATTCTGTAGGAGTTTGTTTCTGGAAAATCGTTCTGTTAATTTTATTCCTGATTTTCACAAATCCTATTTCGTCTCACACCTTGGCACGAGCTGCTCATTTTGCCGGGATCAAGTTAGCAAAACGTTCCGTGAAAGACGATCTGGAAAAGGATGAAAATGAATCTGTTAATGAAGATTTTAAGGGAGAAGAAATATGATTTCCACAATAATTATTGTACTTGGTATTATCATGATCTTTGCAGCATTTATGGCAATCTATTTCCAAAACCTGGTTTCGGCTATCCTTAGTGCCGGAGTTATCAGTTTACTTGCCAGTATTATTTATATTTTGCTTGCTGCACCAGACGTAGCGATGACAGAAGCTGCTATCGGATCAGGATTGACCACGGTAGTCTTTCTTTATGCCTTCAATAAAATTAGAAAAATGAAAGTGGAAAACAGGCAGAAAGCAGCTAACGTAAAAGGAGAAGAAAATGGTTAAAAGATTCTTCACCTTCCTTTTTATTATATTCCTTATTTATATATTGTTTCCGATGTTCTATGTTATTTTCAGTGATACTGAACTTAATCCGCTGGCAGCAAATTACGTGAGTGCAGGACCCGATGAACTGGGCAGCCAGAACCTGGTAACATCTGTAATTGTTACTTATCGTGGATTGGACACTTTAGGCGAAGTTACTGTTCTGTTCATTGCCACAGCTGGTGTGGGTTTTCTACTGAAAACTAAAGAAGCAAAATCTAAAAAGAGAAAAGCTTCTGAACTTCTGCAGACAGGATCCGGTTTCTTAGCACCTATTATAATTTTATTTGGTGTTTATATCTTTTCCCATGGCCATCTTACACCTGGTGGTGGCTTTCAAGGTGGAGTTATAATCGCTACTGGTATATTGCTGTTGATGCTGGCAAACGTGAACTGGAAAATGAATAAAACTGTGTTACACACAATTGAATCTCTTTCCGGTGCATTTTATATTGTAATTGGTTTACTGGGAATTTTCCTGGCAGGCGGATTTCTGGATAATCGCATTTTACCTCTGGGAGAATTTGGTACACTTTTCAGTGCCGGAGCTATTCCCATAATTTACTCTCTGATTGGACTAAAAGTAGGTTCCGAACTGGTGGGAATTCTGGATAACTTGAGCGGGGAGGAAGCATGATCTTAGTTTCAATGCTTGGCTTTATTCTTATCATTATTGGTTTGTGGGGAATGCTGACTCAGAAAAATATCATCAAGATGATCATTGGATTTTCCATAATCGATACCGGAATTCATCTCGTGATAGTTTCCATTGGCTACCTGAAAGACCGCACAGCTCCCATTTTGGATGCTGCAGTTGAAAAAGCAACAGCAGTAGAAAGAGTAGTCGACCCTGTTCCCTCTGCTCTGGTTCTAACTGCAATTGTAATCGGGCTGGCCGTTACAGCGCTCATGCTGGTTTACGCCGTGCAAATGTATAAACATAAAAAATCATTGCAGATAAATGATTTTGAGGAGTTGAAATGGTAAATCCTATCTGGATACTGCTTGTAACTTTGGGAATTGCCTTCCTGATAGCTTTATTTGATAAACTCTCTCGAAGTTTATCTCAACTTGTCTTTTTTGGAGCTTTGGTATTAACTACGGCTATTTCGGCTCAATGGTTTTTTAATATTCTATATGGTGGTGAAGGAACACAGATTTTCACAGCCGGCACGATTCCACCGATCTCGATCAATTTGCAAATGGGCCTGGAAGAATCATTATTCACTTTTCTTATAAATCTGGCAGCTCTGCTTTCAGCTTTGTATCTTGCTCCAAAATTCCGACTGGCAAAATCGTATGCTTTGTCATTGTATCTGGCATTGGTTCTGGGTTTGAACGGACTGGTGATGACGCGTGATTTATTCAACGTATTTGTTTTTCTGGAAATCACTGCCATTTCCACTTACGGTTTGATCGCCCTGAATAAAAATACACAAAGCCTTTCTGCCGGATTTAAATATCTCATCGCCGGAGGATTAGCTTCTGCTTTCTTCCTGCTGGGAACGATTTACATCTACAAATTCACCGGAACATTAAATATCGATTTTATTATCAATTCTCAGGAAATGCTATCAGGAAAACTTGGATTTCTGGCATTATTTCTGCTACTTTCTGCAGTTCTAATTGAGCTGAAACCATTTCCTGCCAACGGTTGGGCATTGGATGTTTATCAAGCCGCCGATCCGGGTATTTCGGCTCTCATTGCAGCAGCTTCATCGGCTGCCATATTTTTTGTGTTTTATAAATTAATTTTTCTTTTTGATGCCATTCTTCCCGCCATCACGGTTTTGGGAATGATCACTTTTATCGGCTCGAATCTGGTTGCTCTGAAGCAGACGAATGGACGCCGATTGCTGGGCTATTCTTCCATTGCACAAATGGGATTGCTTCTGGCTGCCTTAGCTTTGATCTTCCAATTTTCCGATTTGGAAAGTGTGGGAAATTCTATTTTTGTAATTATTGGTGGTTTGTTCATCAATCACTTCCTGGCAAAAGCTGGTTTATTCTGGTTAGCAGGAATGGTTAAAGGACAGAAGCTGGAAGATTTTGCCGTTTTGAAATCCGATCCCATGAAAATTATCATGTTCACTTCATTTTTGTTCGCACTTATCGGTTTACCACCATTTCCGGGTTTCTGGGCAAAATGGGAGCTTATAATGCAGTTGGCAGCCAACAATATGTTACCCTTGATAGGCTTGATCTTATTCGGATCGCTGCTGGAAGCTGTTTACCTGCTGCGCTGGCTGGTAAAGATCGTTTCCTCAAAAACTAAAGAACCATCAACTTATAACTTTAATAAAGTTCTTCCTGTTTCGTTATTCTTTTTGCTGCTTTATCTTTTTGGCTTGATCTCCTCGAATCATCTGGAAGGTTCCGATCCACTCTACCTCTTCCCCATCATGTTTGGAGCAATTTTGTATGCCCTGGACTGGCTGCCTGCAAAAATGAAAACTTTTCTGGTGATTTTTATTACATTGGGAACCGGATATTTGATTGTGCCGGAACTTTCTGGAATTCGCTATATTTTTGGAATTATGTTTATCGCTGGAAGTGCTATTCTGCTGATAACCACATTACATTCCAAAGGAATCCGAAGAGGATTTTATCCGCTTATCGTGATGCTGATAACTTCGCTATCCGGTCTTCTGCAGGCAGAAACGACTCTGCAGTTTTTCCTCTCCTGGGAAATCATGGCGATCAGTGCTTTTCTGCTGATATTACGAGGAAAATTCTCTGCTCCGCATGCTTTGCGATATATTTTATTCTCCACTTTAGGAAGTTATTTCATACTTACAGCTTTTGGTTTTGCTTTTCGAGAAAACGGTAATGTGCTGCTGGAATCTTTTGCCATGATCTACACTTCCGCTCCCACAATTTTAATTTTCCTTTCTCTGGGATTTTCGATAAAAAGCGGTGCTTTGGGCCTTCATTTATGGTTGCCGGGTTCATATGCAGAAGCTGAAGATGATTTTTCACCGTTTGTTTCGTCGCTACTCAGTAAAGCAGGAATTTTTGGATTCCTGATATTCCTGGGAATTTTCGGTAAAAACTTTCTGGGAGACACTTCGATTACCGTTCTACTGGGATGGATTGGAGTTTTAACAGCCTTCTTCGGAGCGTTGATGGCAATTTTCCAGGAAGACATCAAATATCTTCTGGCTTATTCCAGTATGAGTCAGATCGGTTACATCGTGCTTACGGTTGCCTCTCTCAGTCATCTGGGCTGGGTTGCGGCTATTTATATGAGTGTAAATCACTTCCTGTTCAAAGCGATCTTGTTCATCACGGTCGCCGGAGTAATATCCCGAGTGGGAACGCGAAATATGTTTGAAATGGGCGGTCTTATCAAGAAAATGCCATTATCATTTGTAGCTGTTCTCATTTCCATCATCGCCATTTCAGGCGTTCCGCCGTTAACAGGATTTGGCAGTAAATGGTTGATGTACAACGCATTATTTGATAAAGGCTGGTATCTGCAGGCAGGATTAGCTTTCTTTTCCGGAGCAATTTCGTTCCTGTATCTTTTCCGTTTGATCCACACGATCTTTCTGGGACAGGGAAAAACTGCTCACAAAAAAGTGAAAGAGGCTTCACCGTTTTACATTGTTCCCTCATTTCTGCTCATCATGGTCATCATGGCATTTTCCACATATCCAAATCTTTTGATAAAACCAATTACTGCAGCTGTGGAAACACATTTTGCCACAAACATAAATTGGGAAAATTACACTCTGATCAGTCCGTTTGGTTATTGGAATGGCTATAATGTAATGCTTGTAACGATGGGTGTTTTCATGCTGCCACTTATCTGGATTTCACTGCGCATCCGCTCGATTCGTAAAGTAAAACAGTTCAACATAGTTTACGCAGCCGAACGACCGGAAAAACCGGAAACTACTCATTTTGCCTACAATTTCTTTGCGCCCTATCAGAAGGCTCTGGGATTTCTGGTGGAGCCCCGTGTAACCAAAATCTGGAATTCTGTTGTAGAATGGACTTATTCCATTTCCGCATCATTAAGGCATATTTATACAGGAAATGGTCAAACCTACGGACTTCACATCATAATGTATATAGTAATAATTTATTTTGCAATTGGAATAAAATAATTAGGAGAGTTTGATGGAATTTAGTTTTCCGAATTCAATATATTTTGCGATAATTTCACTGGCATTTGCTATAATTTATGGTTTATTCATGTTTGGCTTTGTAGCCAGGATCGTGGCACGTGTTCATGGAAGAATTGGAATGCCGGTCTGGCAGCCGTTTCTGGATATCATCAAAAACAACGGCAAACGCACCATGATATCACATGGAATAATGTTTTATCTTGGTTCTGTATTTCGTTTAGCTGGTGGACTGGGATTATATCTTTTTATGCCGGTTTTATACGGTTCAGAATTTTTTGCCAATTTCAGTTTCAGCGGAGATCTGCTTCTTTTGATGTATTTCTTCTTTTTTGGCCAGTTGGGAATGGCTTTGGGTGCTGGAGAAAGCGGACATCCTTACGCTGCAATGGGAGTAAGTAGAGGACTTTCTCAAATGACGGCCTTTGAAGTTCCCTACACTTTAGCGGTTATTTCTCTGGTAATCCAATATAAAACTTTAAACGTGCTTGATATTGTTGCCGCTCAACAAGGTTCATTTCTAAACTGGACGCTCTTCACAAATCCCCTGGCAGTAACAGCTGCTATTTTAGCAATGCTGGGAATGAACATGCATTCACCGTTCGATATTGTGCGTGCACCACAGGAAATTCCAGTTGGACCTCCAGTTGAACATCACAGCGCTTTTCTGGGAATGCTGCAGACAAATCGAGCTCTATTCAATGTTGCAAAACTGATTTTATTCATGAATCTTTTCTTCGGTGGTGCTACGAATCTTATTGTGCTTATCATCAAAACTTTCCTCATTTATATGATTTCGGTTGTGGTTGGCGTTGCCTTCCCACGTTTCCGAACCGAACAATCGATCCGATTTTTCCTGGGAATTCCAACCATTATTGGAATTCTATCGATAATATTCTGGGCAATAAAATAAGGAGAGCCTTCCAATGAAAAAAGAAAAAGAAAAATTAGCAAATCTGGGTTTGCCGGAACATGAACGAGACCTCTTTTGTGATGCCCGTCCGACACCTTCTAAACCTTTTGCCAGATACATCGAGAAATTTGTTAACTGGGCACGAGCAAACTCTCTGTGGCTGATCGCTTACGGAACAGGCTGCGGTGCCATTGAGCTGCGCCCGCTGATGACTTCCCGCTACGATATGTATCGATATGGAATAGCTCCCCGACCGACTCCGCGCCAATCGTCGGTTTTCATCATCGGTGGCTACATGAGTGTAAAAACACTGAAGCGCGTTGTACGCAGTTATGAACAAATGCAGAATCCCAAATTCGTGATCGCTCTGGGCAGCTGCACGATAAACGGCGGCATGTATTACGATAGTTATTACACCATAAATCGCGTCGATCATTACATTCCGGTTGATGTGTATGTGGCAGGTTGTATGCCGCGACCAGAAGCAATTATTGCAGGCTTCAACAAACTGAAAGAACTTATCAAAGCCGGCAAAGGTGAAGGTGCCAATAAATATGCCGAGAATTTTGACTGGTACAAAAATAATCAGAAAAAGATAATTAAAGACTGGAATATGCCCGATTATAACTGGTAGGAAAAAATGAAAGAATTATTGAACGCAATTAAGAAAAAATATGGATTAAAAAAAGTTGTTAAGCAGCGAGATGATTTGTTTTTCGTAACTGTACCCAAGAGTTATGCTGTCGACTTCATCACACACATGAAAGATTATGAAAAATTTACACATCTTGCTTTCTTAAATGCAGTGGACCGGCTGGAAAAGAATCTTTTTCAACTTACTTATCTGCTGGATAATCCCACCTCAAATATAAGTTTGGGAATTCGTGTTGAAGTATCTCGAACTGAACCGGAAATGACGACAATTCATCATCTCTGGAATCAGGTTGCAGCTTACGAAAGAGAATTAAAAGAAATGTTCGGAATTCGCTTTCCCGGCAGTCCACGCCAGCATGAATCTTTTGTTTTGGAAGGTTGGCAGGAAATTCCACCCATGCGCAGAGATTTTGATACGCTCAAATATTCCAATGAAACCTTCTTCCCACGACCAGGAAGGCAAACACACGATCCCAAAGAATATATGAAAGAAAAGCTATATCCTGATTTCTTTAAAAAAGAAAAGGAGGAAACAGATGAACGCTAATCGAGATAAATATCCTCCTATTCATAACGGAAAAGCGAAGATCGATCTTGATTCTCAAAAATATGTGAAATTGTGGCAAGGTCCGCAACATCCCGGTGTGACAGGAAATATGTCTTTGGAAGTAACTTTGTGCGGTGATGAAGTAGTCGATCTTAAAACGCACGTGGGCTATTTGCATCGCGGTTTTGAAAAATTGATCGAACGCCGCAAATTCATCCAGAATTTTACTATCGTCTGCCGCATCTGCGTTCCCGAACCCGATACGAATGAATATTTATATTGCGCTGCTGTGGAAGATCTGGCAGGAATTAAAGTTCCCGAAAAAGCAGTCTGGCTGCGAACCTTAACGATGGAACTTTCCCGTTTAGCAAGCTTTCTCATGTGGATCGGCGGACAAGCCGGAGCTTTGGGATTGGGAACAGTAGGACAATGGACTGTAACGCATCGTGATTATATTCTGGATCTTTTTGAAGAGCTTTCCGGTGCCAGAATTTATCATATGTACATTGTTCCCGGCGGCGTACGATATGATCTTCCTGATGGGTTTGATAATAGATTGGAAGCTGTACTTCAAAAAGTTGAAAAACTTCTAAAAGAAGTAAAAATGGTGCTTCTAAACAATATCGTTGTAAAAAAACGTCTTATCGGTTTGGGAATTATCAATCAGGAAATGGTTGATCAATTTGGAATTGTCGGGCCAAATGCCCGTTCTACAGGATTGAAAAGAGATATTAGAAAAGACAATCCCTATTTAGTTTATGATCAACTGGATTTTGAACCTGTAACTCATTCTCATTCAGATGCTTACAATAGAATAGTTAGCAGATATAATGAGATGTTGCAGTCAATTGATCTGATTCGTCAAATCATGCGCAGAATTCCGGAAAAAGGCAAAATTCATAAAACACTGCCTAATGTACTGAACTGGAAAATTCCAGCTGGAGAAACCTATGTGAAAGCCGAATCCACCCGCGGTGAATACGGCTATTATCTGGTTTCAGATGGTTCTGGTAAACCTAGAAGATGTTACGTGCGAGGTCCCAGCTACACACATGCAATTCCACTTTTGGAACATTTAGCAATCGGAACAAACATCGCAGATCTTGCAGCTTTGATGGTTTCTCTGCACACTTATCCACCGGAAATTGAGAGGTAAAATTATGAGCTTAAAAGATATATTGTCACCGTTTTATGTTTGGAAGAGAGCTTTCGAAAAACCCTACACAACACCAAATCCGCTTCAAGACAGACCAGGAGCCGAAAGATATCGAGGTTTTCATCAAAATGATCTGGAAAAATGCATCGGCTGTGGCTCTTGTGAAGCGATCTGCCAGAATGCAGCAATCGACATGGTTCCGGTAGAAGGAATTGAAACGACGAAAAAAGACAGTGGACTTCGTCCGCAAATAGATTATGGTCGCTGCTGCTGGTGCGCTTTATGTGTAGATATCTGTACAACCGATTCCTTGAAAATGAGCAATGATTATACCTGGGTAGATACTGATGCAGATGTTTTTCGATTTGTACCGGGAGCAGAAACAAAAAAATGGGACAAAATCGAAGAAGGTTATCAGCGGAGTGATGAATATAAATTGTTACTTCCAGATCAAATAAAAATGCCGATGATGACAGCAGATGAAAGCATTCAATCTTTTTTGGAAGTGGTGAAAGGATACTCCAAAAATGAAGCGATAAGAGAAGCAGAACGGTGCGTGGAATGCGGACTTTGTGTGGCTTCCTGTCCTGCCCATATGGACATCCCCGAATACATCAAAGCAATCAGAGAAGATAATCTGGAAGAAGCTTTACAGCTGCTTTATAAGACAAATCCAATGCCTTCGACATGTGGAAGAATTTGTACTCATCTTTGTGAAGGTGCTTGTTCGATTGGTGTAAAGGGTGAAGCTCTGGCAATTCGCTGGCTCAAACGCTATATTGTAGATCAGATCGAACCTTCCAAATTCAAAGAAATTCTAAAGGATGAATTCAAACCCAACAATAAGAAAATAGCAATAATTGGAGCAGGCCCGGCTGGTTTGAGTGCTGCATATTATTTGATTACTACCGGTTATGATGTTACAGTTTTTGAAGCTAATGAAAAAGCCGGCGGCATGATCCGTTATGGCGTTCCCGAATATCGCATGCCCTACGATAAACTGGATGAAGAAATCGCTTACATCGAAAATCTGGGAGTGAAGATAAAATATAATTACAGGATCGGAGAAAAGATAAAATTTCAGGATCTGCAAAATGATTTCGAGGCAATTTTCATTTCTCCGGGTATGTGGAATTCCATTCCTGTAAATATTGTAGGTGAAGAACTTCCGCAAGTATTATCGGGAATTCAGCTTCTGAACAAAGTGACAAATAAAGAAAAAATAGAACTTGGCAAAAAAGTGGGTGTTATTGGTGGTGGAAACTCTGCCATGGATGCTGCCAGAACCGCTCGCAGATTGGGAGCGGAAGTTGATATCTATTATCGTCGAAGAATAGAAGATATGCCTGCTGATGATGAAGAAATTGATGAAGCTCAGGAAGAGGGAATTAAATTCTATCCGCAAACAACACCCTTGGAAATCAAAAAAGACGGAAAGGGAATTATTTTAATTTGGGGTAAGAATAAAATGAAATATGAGGAAGGAAAACGCCCGAAACCCATTCTTATCAAAGGTGAATCTTTTGAAGTGAAACTTGATTCATTGATAATTGCTATTGGTCAGAATGCCGATTTCACATTCCTACCAGAAAAATTAAGAGATAAAATTGAAACAAAATGGGATAAGATCGTGGTGGATGAAAATGGCAAGACCAACATTCCCAAAGTATTTTCCGGTGGTGATGCTTCCAATTATAAAGCTGATGCCATCAGCGCAATTGCCGATGGTCACCGTGCTGCGATGGGAATCGATAAATTTTTGAATTCAGGTAAAAATGTAAATTAATCGCATCTACATTCAAAGGAGAAGAATAATGCTGATAGAAGATATTTTAAAAGAAAAAGGCCGACAAATAATATCGATCAATCAAAAAGATTCTATCTGTGATGTTTTGCAGCTTTTCACAGAAAAGAAGATCGGCTCGGTAATCGTGATGGATGATAATGAAAAAATTGCCGGGATAATAACTGAAAAAGATGTTTTAAAATGTTATCGGGATGCTGAAAAATTCGATCAATTGAAAATAAAAGATTTTATGACTCCCAAAGAAAACCTGATAATTGCATCTTACAATGATGACATCCAATATGCCATGTGCATGATGACAAAACACAGGATAAAGCATTTGCCGATTTTTAAAGATTCTCAACTTTTTGGGATAATTTCAATAGGAGATCTCATCAAAGCCCAACTTAAGCAAAGCCAGCATACTGCGAAAACATATCTTGATCTTTTGGAAGGAAAAACTCCTCAACCTGACAATGAAGAATTTTAAAGAATTATTTTTTTCTTATCTAATATAAAATATATTTAATTTTTCTTGCATCAGGTTTATACTTGACAAATAATAACTCTGATGAAAAGAAGTGAATGTGTAATTTTAGAAAATTCTTTTAAAGAAGGAGATATTATGAAGAAGAGTCTTAGAATGTTGTTGGGATTTGTAATTCTGGCATCGATTTTACTTTCCGCTTGTGCACCTCCACCACCTCCTGTTACAAAGGATCAGTTGGACATAGCAGAGCAGGAAGCAATTGCTGCCGAAGAAGCTGCAGCCGATCAGTGTGCTGCCACAAAAGAAATGGAAGCAAAAGTTTCTGCAAAACAGGCAGAGCTTGATGATTTGAAAAATTACAAAAATGAACTGGAAGCAAGGAAATAGGGGGAACAGATGAAAAAATTTATCATTTTATTAATCGCAGTTATGATCGTTGTTCCTGCTGTTATTAGTGCAAAAGTTGCTTATCTCAGCGAAGAAGATTATAAGAAATTGAACAAGAAAGAAAGATTGGCTTACTGGGATGAACTTGAAACAGAATTAGCTGCTCTTCAACAAAGAAAAGCAGACGCTATAGCACAACAAGAACAATGTACAGCTCAGATGGATGATCTCAAAAAGCAGGAAATGGCACTTGATACAGAATATCAGCAAACCTATAATTCAATTCTGGCAATGCTGAATGTGGAGAAAAAAGCAGTTCCAGCTATTAATACAAGATTGGACGAATTCAATCAGAGAGTAAGCAACTGGGAAAAACTTTCTGATGATGAACTTTGGAAAGCCAAGAAATCTGTTCGCGGATTGATTGCTGAATACAAAGATTATCGCGATACAAACGAAACCCTGGTTCCAGATTATCGTAAAGAATTTTCCGATCTTGATAACAGAGTTGCCAATCTGGAAAGATCTCTTGATAATGCTGAACCAAAATACTATGAAGACACATATACCATTGTGAAAGGTGATTGGCTCTCTAAAATTGCCGGTTATAGCTTTATTTATAACGACATTTCCAAATGGCCCATCATTTACCGAGCAAATCGCGACAGAATTAAAGATCCAAACCTGATCTATCCAGATCAAGTTATCAAAATTCCTCGCGGTCTTCCCAATGAATGGAAAGTTTACAGAGGTGAATGTCTGTGGAGAATTGCCGGTTATCCAGAAGTTTATAACAATGCGGCAAAATGGCCTATGATCTACAGAGCAAACAAAGACAAGATCAAAGATCCTGATTTGATTTATCCAAATCAGATATTCCAGATACCAAGAGACTAATTCTTATAAATATAAAAGAAGCCTCTCTTCAAAATGTTGAGAGGCTTTTTTTGAAACTAATTCTTTTTTTTAGGACAGTTCGTTGGAAAAAATTAAATATATCCTTATCATTTCTACTGCAATTATTATTGCACTTCTGCACTTCCTGGTAAACCCCTACAAGTTTTATAACTATCAGTACGACCTTAAACTTGGTGAGATTGCAGAAAAGGATATTATTGCTCCTTTTGATTTTTTTGTTTATAAAAACCAGGAAACTTTGAAAGCTGAACAGGATGCTGCAGCTGCCAAAGTACAGCCGATTTACAGAGTTTCGGAAAATCTTAAATTCAACGCACAAAAAAATCTGGATTTCATATTTCAGCATTTTACATTATCTACAATAAAAGACAGTACAGAAATCAGAGAAAAGCTACTGCAAAATGGATATGACCTATCAATGAACAGTATTCAAAACCTGATGAATGATAAGAGAAGATTTAGAATTTATAACTTTCTTGCAAAAGAGCTTTCCGATATTTTCACAATTGGAATTTATCCTGACAATTATCGTTATCAGAAGATCAAATTAGTAAAAATCAATAGAATTACTGAATATGAATTAAACCGCCTGTATTCGTTGGAGGAAGCTAAAAATAAGCTTATAGCAAAATCAAGTTCTGATATTGATAAACAGATAATAAAAGAGATCGCCGATATTATTTTAATCGAAAATATCGTTATCGATAACGAAATGACCGAGCTGGAAAAGCAGAAAGCGCGAGAAAAAGTTCCAACAACTTTGGGTAAAGTTCAAAAGAATGAAGAAATAATCGGAAAGAATCAAAAGGTAACATCTACAGAACTTCTCAAGCTTCAATCGATGCTGAGAGCTCAGAAAGACCAATCTACAAAGAAAAACAACAATCAATTAATACTATCATCTCTGGGTGTATTTCTGTTTTCAATAATCATTCTTTTTGCGTTATATTATATTCTTAGCATTTTCTTTCCCAAAAACTTCAGTTCTACTCCAAGGCTGGTTATCTTGCTGTGCAGTCTTATTACTTCTATATTATTCACGATAATTGTTAATAGTTTATTGCAACTACCATCGCTGATAATTCCCTACAGTTTCAGTGTACTTCTAATTGCAATCATTTTCTCACCACACGTAGGAATCACATTCAATTTTATTAATCTTATTTTTGTTTCATTATTCCTTAGCTGGAGTATAATAAATCCGATCGTAATGTGCCTTGCAACTCTGGGTGGAGTTATCGCTCTTAAGAACATGAAAAAAAGATTGGAATATTATCCGCTGACATTATATCTGATTTTAGGATTTCTTCTTATTATTACTTCTTTCACCCTGATCCGTCATGAAAGTTTTATGATCTTCCTGTGGCATTTATTGTGGTCTACGATTTCTGTTATTAGCTCTATCATGATATTGGTATTGCTAACACCGATTGTAGAAAGAAAGCTGAATATGGCTACAAAACAGATATTGTTAGAGCTTCTGGATTTTGATAATCCTGTTCTAAAAAAAATGTCGATGATAATTCCCGGAACTTATCATCATTCCCTCATTGTAGGAAACCTGGCCGAAAGTGCAGCAGAAGGGATTGGAGCGAACCATTTATTAGCGCGCGTGGGAAGTTATTATCATGATATCGGCAAATTGGAAAATCCCCAATTCTTCGTGGAAAACAATCCCAATTCCACCGAACTTCACGATAAAATGCAGGCCAATGAAAGTGCAAATCTTATTAAAAATCATATTGCCAATGGAGTTGCCTTAGCAAAACGTTCCAAACTGCCAAAACCTGTTATTGAAATTCTGCAGCAGCACCACGGAACCAGCAAAATACGTTATTTTTATAATAAAGCAATTGAATCTAATCTGGAAATCGATGAAAATCAATTCCATTATGAAGGTCCTAAACCACAAACCAAAGAAGCTGCCATTGTTATGATCGCAGATATAGTGGAATCTACCACCAAATCACTTTCTGATTTTAGTGAAGAAGCTATTTCGGATGTGATGGACAAAACTTTGAAAAATCTTATAAATGATGGACAATTGGATGAAGCTCCAGTTACCATACGGGAATTGGATATCATAAAAAAATATATGCTGCCGATTTTGATGGGAGTTTACAGAAAACGCCTGGAATATCCAGAAGAACATAAGGACTAAAATTGGAAAGTAAAGTAGATCATGTAATTCTTGATAATAAGGCTGAGATCGAACTTGATGATGATCCTTTCAGTAGGATCATGAAAATTCTGATAGTTGAAGAAGATCTTGATAAAGATTCTTTCGTTAACTTGCGTCTTTCTAATAATAGTGAAATCCAAAATATGAATAAAAAATATCTGGGAAGGGATGAACTTACAGATGTGATCTCGTTTTCTTCGGAAATGCCGGGAATTCCATTTCTCGGTGATATCATTATCGATACAAACGTAGCAAACAAACAAAAAGAGAAAAGAACATTGCAGGATGAACTGGCTCTACTCTTTCTGCATGGGCTTTTGCATCTTCTAAATTACGATCATCTGGACACAAGAAAAGCTGAAATTATGAAAGAAAAAGAAAAGAGATTTTTCGAAAAATATAAGGAGAAAATTTAAAACCGTGGAAATAAGTTTTTCTATTTTAGTGATTATTGGATTCTTAATGCTGTCAGCATTCTTTTCAGGATCGGAAACAGCTTTCTTTTCACTTACCAAAATTCAACTGAAAAAAATTGAAAAGAACAAATCTAAAAGCGCTCGCAGATTGCAACGACTTATAAATAATCCACGAGAACTGCTGATAATTATTCTTTTGGGAAATACTATCGTAAATGTTGCGGCATCTTCTGTAGCGGCTATTTTGGCGATCTATCTGGCAGACAATGTATTGATTAATTTTCCCAAATCTCTAATTTTAACCGCTCAGATTGTAGTAATGACAATTTTACTGTTAATCTTTGGTGAAATAACTCCCAAGCTGATCGCCTTTTCTTCACCAGAAAGAGTTTCGAATTTCTCAAGTTTCTTTCTGGAAATTATCAAATATCTGTTGTGGCCTGTCATCAAAATATTAGAATATATCAGTATTTTATTTTCTTCTAAAGAAAAATCTGAAAACTCTCATCACATTACATCTGAAGATTTTAAAAATCTAATCAAATCGAAAGCTGCCCAAGATTCTCTGGAAGAAAAGGAAAAGAAAATTATCTACAGTATTTTGCGGTTTTCCTCTACGACCGCAAGAGAAATTATGACACCTCGTGTTGATATAGTTTCTGTGGAGATTTCCGAGACTCTTACTTCTGTTCGGGAGAGTATAATTGATTCTGGACATTCCAAAATTCCAATTTATGAGGAAAGTATCGATAATATAATCGGAATTATATATGCTAAAGATCTTATTCTGAATCCAGATCAAAGCAGCATGAATTCTTTTTTCCGACCTTCTCTTTTTATTACGGAAAATACCAAAATTCAAAATCTTTTAAATCAGTTCAAAGCCAAAAAAGTGCAAATCGCTATCGTGGTAGATGAATACGGTGGAACTTCTGGACTTATTACTTTGGAAGATATTCTGGAAGAACTTGTCGGTGAGATCATGGATGAATACGACAAAGAAAAACCGATGATTGACAAAGCGAGCGATGATGAATGGATGATAAGCGGAATGCACACCATTGCAGAGCTCAATGATGAATTCCAATTAAATATTGATAATGACGAATACGATAATCTGGCAGATTTTCTTTATGACAATTTCAATAAGGTTCCCAAACGAAATGAAAAATTTATCTTTGCCGATAAAGTGGAATTCACAATTACTCAAGTTAAAGGAAACCGCATCCAATACGCCAAAATGAAATTACTCCCACCTGCCGATGAAGAAATATAATTTAATCTTTCTGCTATTTTTTATTTTTTATTTAAACGCTGAACGAATGGAGCTTTCCATTCGTTATATCGGCCTGCCGGTAGTGAATGTGGAAATGACCGATGTCAATAATACGATAACCGTGAAAGCCAAAGCAACCAAAATTGCCAGTATTGCCGCTAAAATGGATAATACATACATTTCACACTATTCTGATAATTACCTGCCGAATTCTTACAAGAAGATCATCCATCAGAAAGATTATCATGAAAACCGTGTTACAGAGTATTTTCGAGCTACAAAAACTGCAAAGAAAACAAGTTACATCAATTACGATAAAAATAAAGTTTTCCCGATAAACTCGGAAAGCCGCGATTTTTTCTCATCACTTTTTTATCTTAGAACTGTTTGCGATCAACCTTTCGGTGAATTGTATCTGGATGCAAATTCTCTCATTTGGAAAGCAAACTACAAAAATTTAGGAAAAGAGCTCATCAACACAGAACTTGGTAAATTGAACGCTATAAAGATTAAACTGACTTTCCAAAAAATTTCTGATAAAGAAACAGAAAATACTGATATGCTCACAAATAATCTTGTAACAGAAGAAAAGTCGCTTATCTTCTGGTTCTCGGACGATGAACGTCACATACCTTTGAAAGCAAAATTTATGATGAAACCGTTTGCCGTTGTGTGGAAACTGGAAAACTATTCAGAATGATTGATAAGAAAGTTTATAAAATTTTATTCTTTGCGTGGTGGGCTGTAATTTTAGTGCTTACATCGTATCCAAAATTACGTTCACCCGTCGATGATTCCTTGAATTTTGATAAACTTGCCCACTGTCTGGTTTATTTTATTTACGCCTGGTTATTTGTTAAAATGCATGGGAATAATATATCGAGTAAAACATTGAAAAAACTTCTACTGCTTGCCCTAATTATTCCACTTTTTGATGAACTTCATCAAATTCCCATTCCTGGACGTGGTTTTTCCGGTTGGGATATTTTAGCCGATCTGATCGGTTTTGCTATAGTTATATTTATTTTCCGAAAAAAAATCTCAAACCGAAGATCAAGCCATTACGAAGATTAAAAAACTTTCGTAAGGCTTTTAATTATCGGCTTTAACTCTTTTCAGTGTAATTACAACTTCGTACTTGTAAGGCGGCTTTTGCCAGATTTGTTTATCAATGTAATTCTGAGGATTTTTCATCACTTCAGATTCTTTTACTTCGGTAAATTCATTTTCGCCTGTAACTACCCAGAAAGTGTTTTCTTTTGGTTTGGTTGTTTTAGTTGCCATAAGTTCTCCTACTAAAATATAATTTGGATGAGTTTCGATGAATTCCTGTAAAATTTCCAGGGAAATCTTCTCTCGATAAATCTCACAGTATGTTTTCCTTTCACAGTTTGCTGCACAAACTATGATATCGGTATATTGTTTGCTTTTGGGGCAAACTATCAAATTTTTATTGGATCGTTTTCTTCTTCTCAATATTATCTCAATTTAATTTATAATTTTCTAAAACTGATTTTAACATAGCTAAGTTTTCAGCTTCCATTTTGCAGATCGGAAGGCGAAATTCCTGCTCGATCATTCCCATTAAATGAAGTGCTTCTTTTACCGGGATCGGATTGGTTTCATAAAACAGTGCTTCATTTATTTCAGACAGCTCTAAATGAATTTCGCGTGCTTTTTCATATTTTCTTTTCTGAACCATTTCAACCACATCATGAACTTGTTTTGGCAGAATATTGGCAGTAACGGAAATAACACCCTTTCCCCCGCAACATAAAATTGGAAAATTCAAAGCATCTTCGCCGGAAAGCACAGAAAAATCTTTTGGAGCATCTTTAACGATCTTGCAGAGCTGCACCAGATCGCCGCTGGCTTCTTTTATTCCGACTATATTCTTGAATTCATGTGCAAGTTTCAAAGTGGTTGCAGCAGAAATATTAACACCAGTCCTACCGGGAACATTGTAAATAACGATAGGTATATCAGTATTTTCTGCCACTGCTTTGACGTACAGATAGAGTCCGTTTTGAGTTGGTTTGTTGTAATAAGGAGTTATCACCAAGGCGCTGTTTACACCCCATTCTTTGGCGCGTGAAGTTGCTGCGATCGTGTGAGAAAGATTATTGGTTCCGGTTCCCATCATCACAGGAATTCTGCCGTCAATTTTCTGCAATCCAAAATTTATCAATCTCTCTTTTTCATCTCCAGCCAAAGAAGGAGCTTCTCCTGTGGTGCCGCAGAAAAGAATTCCATCAGTGCCATTTTCCAGGTGAAAATCGATCAAGTTTTCCAGAGCATTGTAATCTATCTCGTTATTTTTGAAGGGTGTTACCAACGCTACATAAGATCCTTTCAGCATTCTTCCTCCTTACTCAAAATAGTTCGAATTACCGAATCGAGAACTCTCCCAATCCAGTTTCATCGTTAATTACAAATTATAACGGCGGGTTTTTAACGTCAACTTTCAAATTGCTAATTTACTATTTTTTTATTTGGATTTGTTGGAATTTACTTTTACAGAAACGTCTTACAGCCTGCTTCCACTTCAATCGTTTTGCAAAGGAATAATGGAAAATTATAAATGATAAATATGAAATTGCGAATGAAAAAACGTCATCCTGAAGATTCTTTTAGCTTTACCCTCGACTGTGTCCGGCGAAGCTTTGCGAAGACGGAAGGATCCCGTGAAAGTTCTTTTAGCCTTGCTTCCTTGTGTACTGGACTTCGTACACGTTCTTTAAGTTTTTCGTTCTCAACTCCAGTCTCATTTCATTCTTCTGAAGTCGAGTCCGAAAATCACTTCAAAAGCAGCATCTTACAGTTTGCTTCGATCTTTCCAGCTTTTAGTTTAGCGAAGTAAATCCCGCTGGAAACCGGTTTGTTGTTTTGGTCAGTCCCGTTCCAAACCACGGAATATTCTTTGTTCCCCGCTTGTGTCATCCTGAGCTGCGTCGAAGGACGGAGAACTTTCAATTGATTAACTCCTGACTCTTCGACTAAGCTTGTCCTGAGCTGCGTCGAAAGGCTCAGAGTGACAGGCAGAGTTTTCACCTTCTGTCCTTTTAAATTGTAGATTTCTATGGTCGCAAACGAGGACGTTTGCGGTACATTGAAACTAATCGTCGTAGATGGATTGAAAGGATTGGGATAGTTGGTCATTTGTGAACTGGTCATTGGTAATTGGTGATTCGAAATTCCCAAAGAATCTGCTCCAAATTCATAGCAACCCATATCTATTACAGCAAATCCATCGTCGTCTCCATCCCAAATACGTTGATTATATATTAGGTCCCAAGGAGGAAGAAATAGATTTGATGTATCAGGAGTGCCTGCGTCAATACATGGGGAAAATTCAGTTAACTCATAACTGGTTGTAAATAAGGGATTCATATCAATATTTCCGTAATTCCAATTAATGGTATTAACTGAACCTTGATTGTATACAGAGTTTTGTCCTCCAACGATATTCGAATAATCAATATTCAGAATGCTAATTTCTCCAGAAACATAAACATAGTCAGCCATAAACACTTCAAATTGAGTGGGATTATCAAAAATTGTATTTGTCAAATTAATATCACCATAACCTTTTAATGTAGTTTCTGAAGCGCTATTATTGGCAAATGTACAATTAATGAAATCGGTAACTCCTCTATTAGAAACATGCATCATGGTTTCAAAATTTGTATAATTGTTAATAAACTTGCAATTAATGAACTTAACAGGAGATTCTTCTCCCCAGCCACTAACAACTCTTATAATCCTTGAAAAATTACCATTTATTATATTGTTTGAAAAAATACAATTCTCAACTATGAAAGGTTCATCTTCATATGCATCTAATTGAAAAATTACTTCACTACCCCATCCTGAATCAATAGCTTCATTATTAGTTATTATACAGTTTTTCATATATCCAGAATTTTCTTCTAATCCCAATCCAGCATTAGAACTAGCAATATTATCTCTAATTATGAGATTTTCAAATTCATTTACGATAAACTCTGTATGGATAACTTTCTTTATGTTTGAATTATCTTTAATCTTTACATTTTTCATTTTCACTAAATCAATTTCTACTAAATAAACTACACATGTTGTAGCAATATCAGGATCGTTTCGGATAGAAAAATCCGATATTTCTATCGATCCTGAAAGGTTGTAAGCTGCTAAAGCATTAACACTTAAATCATTGTAAACTAATGTTGCATCCATTCCTGAACCAATAATTGAAAGGTTCTCTTTGCAACCAATAGGGAATGTCTGATTGTTTTCTTCGTTTGAATAAAGACCTGGTGCAAGATGAATTGTAAGAGGATTCTGTTCATCTGGTTGAATTTTTCTGACCGCAAAACTTATATCCTGCAAAGGATCATCTAGAGTTAATCCACTATTTGTATTGTCACCATTTGGTGATACATAAAGATCATTGGATTCAAGCTCCATCCAATTATTTTGTATATTGAATGTGAAAGATGCACCATCAAGAAATTCAGCAAAGAATCTGTCTGGGTTAAACACAGTAAATGTATCTACAATAACATTAACTGGATACGTATCTTCGGCATATATTTCAGCACCTTTTGCAGCATTATTGTTGTAGATATTACATAGATTGTTGGGATCGAAATTTATATGACTGTCATCTGCTGCGTAAATTGCACCTCCGAAATTACCAGCATTATTTATGATTGAAACACCGGATAAGTTGATTGTACTTTCTCTAGCATAAACGCCAGCGCCTAAACAAGCTATATTGTTTTTAACTATACAATTCACAACATTAATAGTGCTGTTATTGTGAACTAAAATACCACCTCCATCTTCTGACCAGAATAATGATCCATAACCATTTTGAACTGTAAAGCCTCTTAAAACGGCATTTGTTTCACCATTGTGCACTCTAACACAACTTTCAAGTTGTTGACCGTCAATTATTGTGTGAGTGATGTATTGATCATCGCCAGTGATTAATTCTAAACTAGCTATGGTTAGATCTTTCCCAAAAAAATTTACGTTTTCGAAATAAGTTCCAGGATAAACAAGAACTGTGTCAGAATTTGTGGAAGCATTGATTCCTTGTTGAATGGTTGTGAAGTCACCCGTGCCGTCGAGTTTGATGTGCCAGGTTGTGCTGAATAGCAACGAACTAACACTAATGAGAGCTAATATGATTAATAATTTCAATTTCATCAAACCCCCTTTTGATTCCCCCTTCTAAAGGGGGACGCTTAGGTATTATTGATTTCCATTTACAACTCTCAACTGTCAGTTAGATTCTGTTGAAAAAAGAGTCAAATAGAAATTCAGGTAATTAACCAGCAATCCGGCTTCGCTGATGCAAGAGAAGTAAAAAAAGCTACGCCGTGACATACCAGCAACAAGTAACCAGCATCAAGCAACCAGCTACACTTCGAAATTCTTGGCTAACCAGTTTAAAGCATATTGGATGTCATCCGGAATCGGAGCTTCTACATTGACATTTTCTTTTGTAACAGGATGGGTGAATTCTAATCTGTGCGCATGCAAAGCCTGTCGCTGCAAGTGCTTTGCCAGCAGATATTTTACTTTTTTATGATATTGCACATTCAATAAACTGAGTGTGCGTTTAAGGCTGTTATAGGTTTGATCTCCCAGAACAGGACAATTCAAATGCGAAAAATGAACTCTAATCTGATGAGTTCTTCCGGTTTCCAAGTCGATCTGGGCTGTGGAAAAGAAATGATAATCTTGCAGAATTTTGTAATGAGTTATAGCTTTTCTGCCTTTGGCTGAAACTACCATCTTGGTACGGTCGGTTTTGCTGCGGTCGATGTAAGTTTCTAGCGTTCCTTCCACTTCTGACGGAACTCCACAGAGCACTGCAAAATAGGATTTCTTGATGCTCTGTTCCTGGAACATCGAAGAAAGCAGCGAATGAGTTTTATCGTCTTTTGCCATGATGATAAGACCGCTGGTATCTTTGTCCAGGCGATGCACGATTCCAGGGCGCAAAGCATCATTTCCACTGGAAAGTTCACCCTTGAAATGATGCATCAAAGCATTCACCAGCGTTCCATCTTTGATGCCAGCTCCGGGATGTACAGAAATGCCGGATTGTTTATTGATGATCGCCAGAAACTGATCTTCGTAAATTACATCGAGAGGAATCTTTTGAGGTAAAATTTCAGCGCTTTTTTGTTTGGGAATGCTGATAGTTATCGTATCGCCATTTATCAGTTTATAGCTTTTCTTCTCATTTTTATCATTAACTTTGACCAGATTATTTTTTATCAATTTATCGATGTAGGAACGTGAATAGAGATTTTCCTGTTTCAGATTGCTTAGAAAAACATCCAATCGAGTGGAACTTTCTTCTTCAAAAGTGAAGTTCAATATTTTATCGATTTCCAGTCTGTTCAATTACTCTTTTTCTTCCTTTTTCTTCATTCCCAGATTGGTAAAAGAAACCACAACTCCAGCCATTTGTCCGTTGGCATCGCGAATAACCGCACTGTTGAGTGAAATATGCTTTTTCATGGAAGGCATGAAAAATTGCTGTGGTTGCTGTTTTGTTTTGCTTTTCAGGATGTGCAGGATGTACTTTTTTATATTGTTTTCCACTTCTGGCGGAAAGTTTGATTCGATCATATTCTGATTTTCACTGATCGATGGAAATGTTTTTGTTACAATGTCGTTAATATAAACGATATTTCCTTTCACATCCAAAGCCATAAAACCATCATCGGTCAGGTTCAATATCGCCAGAATTCGATTGTGATGTTCCACGATCTTATCCTTTTTCAGTTTATCAAAAGTCAGCACCGATTTCAGCATTTCATTGATGGAATCAAGAACAGCCAGGAATTCTTTATCCATCGATCTATTATAAACATCAAGATCAATATCGATGTTGTAGATTCCCTGAGAAATATCTTTCAGAATATTGTGAATTTCGGAAAAGGCTTTATGCAGGAAAACAGGAATGTAAAAAATGATAATGATCACGATCATAAATTGCAGGAATACAGTGATGAAAAGAGTGTTTTGGATATTCATTTTGAGATCAGCAATATCTACCGAGCTATCCATGAGTTGAAAGATAATTCCCGTTTGGGTTATCGTAATTAAAAATAACAAGATAACTAAGAATCGAATTTTTCCGGTAAATGTATTCTTCATAATTTTCCCTTTAAATCTGTTGAGAAGTTTCTTTGATCAGATCGTTGATCTTGGCTTTTGGACCGATCAAAACCAGTACATCTTCTTCGTTTACCACGTCATTTGCACCAGGCATGTCATTTACTTTTTTCTGCATCCGATTGTCACCTTCTTTCGTCACAATCTGCTCTGTATATTTGATGGCAACTATGTTCACTCCTTTTTCGGTGGGAAGTGCCAGCTGTTGCAGGGTTTTACCGACCCATTCTTCCGGAACTACCAATTCCACCACGCTGTGTCCGCTGGAAAGATCGATATATTCCAAAACGCTGCTGGAAATCAGTGAATTTGCCAGTTGAATTCCGATCTGTTCTTCCGGGAAAATAATATTTGGAACGCCCAGAAGTTCCAAAATTCGAGCGTGAACTTTACTATCTACTTTGGCATAAATATTACTCGCTCCCAGTTTCTTCAGGATAACAGCAGTCAACACACTTACTTCGATGCTGTTGCCAATCGCCAGAATCACAGCATCAACATCCTGGATGCGATTCATCTTGAGTGCCCGTTCATCTGTACTGTTCATATTAATTGCCACGCTCACACGTCCGCTGATCTCATCGATCAGAGATTGATCGTTATCGATGGCAATAACTTCCGCACCTTTATCGAAAAGCGTGGTAGCTACATTCAAGCCAAATTTTCCTAATCCTATCACAGCAAATTTTGCCATAAAATACTCCTATCCACTATCTCTGTCATCACACCATCGTTCTGTTCACTTTCTGTCCTTCAGGCTTATCTTGCACGTTGTTCACAGAAATACAACACACATTTTGATCGTGTATTTTCCAATACAATTCATTAATATTTTAAGAATTTTTCAGTTTTGTTAGAATTTCCTCATGAATAGCCATAACAGACTGATCAGCATTAACTTTGATCAGTAAATCGTCGGCAGCAAAGCTTTCGATAACAGGATTTGTTTCGAGGTGGAATTTTTCAATTCTCTTATTTATAGTAGCTTCGTTATCATCAACTCTGGCCACGATCTTGCCACCGCAATCATCACAAACGCCATCAACTTCTGGCTTGCTGTAAAGCAGGTTATAATCTTTCTTGCAGTCTTCGCAATGACGACGTGCAGTTAATCTTTCGATTGCTTTTTCGTCTGCCAGATCCAGAAGTACTGCATAATCGATCTTGAAATTTTCTCTCAAAAAATCGAGCTGCTTTTTATTACGTGGAAAACCATCCAGGATAAAACCGTCTTTAAGGCTTTTAAGTGCCACTCGCACAATTTCAAAAACATAAGAATCTGGAACAAGTTCTCCCTTGTCCATAAAGCTCTTTGCTTTCATGCCAAGCTCAGTTCCGTTGGCAATATTATCTCTTAGCAGATCACCAGTGGTAACGTGTTTCCAACCAGTTTTTTCTACCAGTAATTTTGCTTGAGTTCCTTTGCCGCTTCCCTGCACTCCAATTAATACAATATTCATATCAATTCTCCTATTTTTTATATTTGTCTGCAATTTATTAAATGTATCTATCCAGTCAAGTTTTACATATTCCATCTGCATCAATTTATCTGATATCAAAAATACTTGGAATATCATTCACAAATTATTTGACCGAAATTGCCTGAGTCACGATTTTACATTTATGAATAAAATTGCAGTAACTGGTGCGAACGGATTTGTGGGCAGCAATCTGGTTCGAAAACTAATGAAAAATGGACATCAGGTAAAATGCCTGGTGCGTGCAGGATCGGATTTGTCTCTGCTTCCAGAAAATGCTGATATATACAAAATAGATTATCACGATTTGAAGGAAATAGCAGAAGTTTTGCATGACTGTGAAATAATAATTCACAACGCCGCTCTTACCAGAGCAAAAAGTTGGAAAGCTTTCCAGAAAATAAACGTGAATCTCACTGAAACATTAACCCAAATAGCTGCAAATAATATAAATACAAAACGCTTTATTTTCATCAGCAGCCAGGCAGCGGCGGGACCAGCTTCGGGCCCAGATGATCCTGTGCAGGAAAATGATGATCCTCATCCTGTTTCCTGGTATGGTAAAAGTAAGTTGCTGGCAGAGCAAGCCGTTAAGAATTCCCGGCTTCCTTTTACAATTATTCGTCCCGTTTCTGTTTTCGGTCCGGGCGACAAAGATTTCCTGGAATATTTTAGAATGATCAAGAATCATCTGGCTGCTTTTATCGGATTCAAATCAAAATTTATCAGCCTTGTTTTCGTGGAAGATCTGGTGGAAATTATCTACAGATCGCTGGAAAATAAGCAAACGGAAAATGAGATATTATTTGCTGCTTCCACACCCCAAATTTCCATGCAGGAATTTGTGAACACTTTAAAAAAAATAATGCATTCTAAAACTATCGATCTTCATCTTCCCCATTTTTTAATAGATATTGCAGCTTTATTTTCAGAATTAGCGAGTTTCTTCAGCATCAAACCACCGATCTTGAACAAACAAAAAGCAAAGGAGTTCAAACAGAGATACTGGCTGGTTGATGATACAAAAATGAAAAATCTTTTGAGCTTTGAACCTGAATTAACTTTACAAGAACAGATCAAAAAAACTTTTGAATGGTATAAAAATAAAGGTTGGTTATGAAAAAAGTTATATTCATCATTGCAGTTTTATCTTTAATTTATCTTTCAGCTCAGCAAACTGAAGAAGTTACTGAAATACAAGTAGATAGTTCGGATTCTATGCAGACGATCAAGGTTGAGCAAGATTCACTGCAATCTTCTGCCGAAATACCTGATTCGCTAAAAGTTAGCGATTTTCCTGATTCTCTTGATTTTCTCCTGCAAAATATTGATTATCAAGCGCAAATGGATTCTCTGGGATACATCGTGGTAGATGGAGATACACTTTATCTAAGAACCGAGGACATGCTGGAAGAAGTTGTGCAGGATACTTCCTCGATTGATATGGAAAAGTTGGTTCAAGACTTAGAAAGTAAAATTGAGCAGAAAAGAAAAATCAAAAACGATCTAAATTTACCTTTTGTTTTTTACAAAGAAAATTTTCATTTTGCATCACCATTCGAACCAAATCTGCAGATTCGTAAAAATGGATTTACTGAGATCTCTTTTTTAGTTTCCAAAACACATTATTTCCAAAATTACGATCCACTGTTTTTAACCAGTTATAAGCAAGGTTTCCTGGAATTCAATTCTACCAATTATGATCTGCCTGTATCAATATCAGAAGCATATCTTGGTCTTGGTGATATTGAGATGAATCATGCTGTAGTTTTATTTCAAAAAGGTAAATTATTTGGAATTGAAAATTTGAATATTGAAGCAGATTACATTGGTCAGGATGGCTCCTGGCTTGGGAAGCGTGAGAAATCCCGTAATTTCGATCTGCATCTCTGGCATAGAAATTGGTTAGGAAAATTTCATTTTTATTACACAGATATCGATCAGGAGATCAGCTCAAACAAACTTTCTAATGCACCAGAATTATTAGAAGTGGAGGTTTTCAAAGAAAAAAATATCGATGTAAGTTTCAAATGGGAAAGCAAATTTCTTACTGTTGGAGCCCGACAGCAAAATGTGAAAATTGATTCTCTGGAAATGAAGCTGAAAAGTATTTTGTTTTCAAAACAGATAAATATCGGAAAACACTTCATATCTGGAAGTTACGAATATTTTGATTTGAAAAATGATGGCGATTTTGGTTTGTTTACTTTTTCTAATAATTCGCAGTTAAGTTCGAGCAATTTTAGCAATAATGCATTTTACAGAGAAGAAGATAATTTCTATCTTAACTCACTCATAAATTGGAATTTCTACCCTGAGTTTTCAATTTTAGCCAATTATGAAAAATATGGTGAAAAAAACAAAACACCTTTGTGGAAGGAAGAGCGAAAAGCTGCTGGACTTGAATTCATCAATCCCAAAATAGACCTTCAGATATTTGTTGGACAGGAAAAAATATTTACAACAGAAGATATTTTCGTAGAAAGCAAATCGTCTTTTAAAATTCCAATATCAAAATTTACTGTTTTAGCCAGAAATTGGACTCTTTATCGTAATACAGAAGAATTGGAACTACCTGTTTTACAGACCAAAACCGATCTGGAATTGAATCTTAACCTTAAATATAACAACAAGATCAAGTTAGGACTTTCTCATGTTTATCTGTCTGAATATGGTTATTTTCAAGATTTTTCTGAAGGATTGATTTTGAATGATTTCATGAACGTAAATGCCTGGTTGGGAATTCAAATAACTAATAAATTCCAGATCCAGGTTGATGCAGTTAATTTTTTGAATACCAGTGAATTGTACGGTTATCCAACTTCTTACAATCTTGCTGGAAGACATTTTAATTTCAATGTTTACTGGCTTTTTGTGAACTGATGAATAGCAATTTATTCAAAATTTTGGAATTCCTGATCGTTTTGATCTGTACAATATTTTTCAGTGCAGTTGTATGCTTTGTCTTGGATTACAAACTTTTTTCGATCAGTAATTTTGGCTTTCAGTTATTTATTTTTGCATTACTTACAACTTTTATCAATTTCAGCAATAAATATCTAAAGTTAATGGAAAGTATTATTCTCGCAGCTTTCTGGGGATTTGTCCTGGCTTATTTTCTAAAAAGAACTTCAGTTTTTAATGATTTCGGAAGTTTTTATATGCTGCTTTTGTATACTGAATTATTAATGATTTCTTTTGCCCTGGTTTATACAAAATTATGGAAAGCCAGAAAAGTGCATTTGCGGGGATTATTATTCAGCATTTTTGCAGCTGTTGCCTACACATTTGTTCATCTTTTTATGCATCAGATCTTAGCAATGCAAATTGATGCAAGGCAGGTTTTATATTATTTCAGCAATGGACTTGTTATTACACTCACAATGAGCTTTGCTTTGAATATTGCATTTCAAATTAATAATTCCATCCAAAAGAATTTTTTCTCTAAATAAACAATTAAATAAACCTCAGATAACCGAAAAAATATCATCTTCCTGAGGATCCTTTTAGCCTTACTTGCGACTGGGTCCGGCTTAGCTCTGCGAAGACGGAAGTATCTCATGAGAATTTTTTCAGCTTTACTGCTCGATCAGGAGTGATCGAGATACAAAAAGTCTTCTCGTTCCAAAACTCCAGTTTTGGAATGTAATTTCCAACGAAACTCCGTTTCGTGATTCTTCCTACCTGTTAAGGCGATATTCATACAAGCCGCAAGAACGATGTGAGAGAAACGTCAAGCCTAAGTACAGTTTTCAGCTTGGCAGGCAGCTTGACATTAAAATAGGCTCGAGTTCAGGAAACTGAATCTGATTATTCATTTTTTTGTTCTGAACTCCAGTCACACCTGAAGTCCAGTCCAAGATTCTGAGTAATCCTGTGATCCTGTCAGAAAAAAAAATCAATAATTAAATATGCTCCCGCCAATAAATTCACGTAAAATCGAATTGGATGGAACAAGACCATCCTGAACATTGTAAACGTGATCTAAAAGCCTGATCAATCGACGTGATTCGATGTATTGTTTACTATATTTATTCACACTTTTCAGAAGTGGTTTGGCATATTTTTTTAGAACGCAAAGTTCGTAGGTAAGAATGCTGTTGAACATGAAATCCGCATTTTCCTGGAAAGGGAAAATATTGTGATCTTCCCCATCTCGAATATCATCCCACATGCACAAAGTCTGTTCCGCAGAATGATTGCGGAAATTATGATCTCTCACCAGGCGGCGAATTTTACGAGAATCAGTAGTTGGGATACGATTATGAGCATCGATATTCAAATTATTAAGAGCACTAACGTAGATCCGCATTTTCTGGTTGAAAGGAACAGATGAAGTAAGAATATCATTCAATCCGTGAATACCTTCCAGAATGATGACGTTCTCTTTTCCCAGCTTGATATTATGATAACTGCGATCTCTATTTCCTGTGATGAAATTGAATTTTGGTAGTTCAATCTCTAACCCAGACATCAAAGTCTTCAGATCTTCGTTCAAAAGTGGAAGATCAAGAGCTTGAATATTTTCGAAATCGAAATCTCCATTGTTCTTGCGAGGTGTTAACGAACGGGGAAGAAAATAATCATCTAAACCTACTATTATAGGATGGATTCCATTTACTCGAAGCTGAATTGCCAATCGTTTGGCAAAAGTAGTTTTACCAGAAGAAGAAGGTCCGGCGATCAATATCAGCTTGATATCATCATTTTGATGGATCTCACTGGCAATATCCACGATCTTCTTTTCATGAAGAGCTTCTTCCACGTGGATCAGATCTTTTATCGTGTAATTCTGTACTGCCCTGTTCAAAGCACTTACGGTATGCATATCAAGAATATTCAACCATTTATCATGCTCCTGGTGAGTAGAAAAAAGTTTACGTGGAAGTCGGAACTTTGTAGTGATCTCGTCATCACCTTTATGAGGAAAACGTAAAATAATTCCTGGAGATTGATAGAAAATTTCAAAATTTGTTGCAAACGAAGTATTTTCTGCCAACTGACGTAGAAAATAATCATAATAATCGCCACATCGATACATGTCGATATTCTTATATTTCAGTATCTTCACAAAATCATCGCGATGCCCTTTCCTGGCCAATTCTTTTGCTTCATCTGGTTTCAAACTCACCTTTTCTATTGGAAAAGCGCTATCAATGATCGAATGCATTTCTTTGCGAAGTTTTTCAACTTCTTCGGGGCTAAAAGTGTACCCCAGTACTTCGCAGAAAACTCCATCTCCAATTGAATGTTCTACAACCAGCTTCTGCTCTTTGGAAATCACGTTATTGAATGCTTTGCAAAGCACAAAAATAGTCGTATCCTGATAGATCGTGTAACCTTCGGTGGTGTAAACAGATACGCATTCCAACGTGCAGTCTGATTCGATGAGATGCTGAGAACTGCAATATGTTTCATCTATTTTATGAATTATTATTTTCTTTTCTTCACACAATTTTTTATCTACAATTTCTTGCACTTTTACCGGCTTGGCAAAAGTGAGTGTTTGATGATGGTCACCATTTATCTTAAGTTCTATTTTGATCAATTTATCCTCCAAAACTCTAAATAAAATAGAATTTTTATATACTAAAATAACGTCAAGTGAAAACACTGGTATTGCTTTCCATATTTTGTGATTGACTTTAAAACCTGAAAATTAATTTGCGGCACCGGAGGTGATTGAAATGAAATCATTAGTAAAAAGAAATATCATTCAGCATTTAGGAATAATTGCCGGCTCGATCTTTTTTGCCATGGGGTATTCCTGGTTTCTGGTACCATATAAAATTGCACCTGGTGGGATTGGTGGTTTAGGCCAGATTTTATATCATTTTTTTCATATTCCAATCGGTGTTTCGATGATCATGTTCAATGTTCCACTGTTCATTTTGAGTTTCATCTTTTTGGTAAAGCGTTTTGGAGTTCGTTCTCTTTTTGGAATGTTCACTACATCCATTCTCACCGATCTTCTCAGCTTTGAAACAATGCACAAAATCGGAATTATCAAAGATCTGACTCCATTTACATTTACTGCAAAAGGCAGCACTTTTTATGCTATGCTGTCTCCCAGCGATATCTATCTTTCAGCCATTGCCGGTGCTGCTCTGCTGGGTTTTGGATTGGGAATTATCTTCCGATTCAAAGGCTCTACCGGTGGAACTGATATTCCGGTTGCCTTCCTTAAACAAAAAACAGGTGTTTCTATAGGAATGGGATATTGGATCGTGGAAACTCTTATCATTCTCACGATCGGAATTGTTTTCCAGGATCTTAAACTGATAATCTGGGGATATGTGAATTTGTTCATCACTTCCAAAATTACCGACCTGACAAGTGAAGGTCTTCCCTACGTGAAAGGTGTTTATATTATTTCTGAAAAAACAGAAGAAATAAAAGAGATGATCTATGATAAGATCAATCGCGGTGTAACATATCTGAAAGCAGAAGGTGGATATACCGGAAAACCTTTCAACATGCTGTTCTGTGCTATGAACCGTCGCCAGGTTGCGATGGTTCGTGATATCGTCAAAGATATCGATCCGAAAGCATTTGTGTTACTTACAGATGTTTACGATGTAATGGGTTACGGTTTCCGCAGCCGCAATCTTGATCTGCAGGATAATAGCTAAAATAAATAAATCCTCTCCAAAGGCAGATCGCAAGGTCTGCCTTTTTTGTTTGACGAAAACCCTTCAAAACAACATCTGACATAAAAGGAGATATTATGAAAAAATTATTTATAATCACACTTATTGCCTGGATGATGTTTTCCTGTTCATCCAAACCAGGATTCAAGATCAGCGGGGAAATGGAAAATGCAGATGGACAAATGATAAAACTTTTACAAAGAGATGGACGAGCATTTGTAACTGTAGATTCTGCGATCGTTAAAGATGGAAACTTCTCATTGAAAGGTTCTGTGGAATATCCTGATTTTTATTTTATTGGTTTGGAAGGCAACGAGAACATGAAGCAGTTTTTCCTGGAAAATTCTGAGATAACAATGCTGGGAAATGCTGATTCATTGGATAAGGTTGAAATCTCGGGTTCTGTATCCAACGAGGATTACGAAAATTACAATTGGCTTATGAAACCTTTCGATGAAAGAATGGAAACTCTATATCAGGAATATCAGCAGATCGCCCAATCTGGTGATGAAGCAAAAATGGAAGAATTATATGAAGAATATGAAACCATACAGGATGGTATAAAATCGATTAGCATGCAATTTATAAAAGATAATCCTGGTTCTTTTGTATCTGCAGGAATTTTGGGACATTTATCTTATGAACTGGATAAAGATGAATTGGATGAAATGCTAGGCAGCTTACATGATAATGTGAAAGTAATGCCTGTAATAAAGCAGTTGGAAAAACGATTAATTGCTCTAAAAAATACCGAAATTGGCAAAAAAGCCCCTGATTTCGAATTGAATGATGACAAAGGAAATCCTGTGAAATTGTCAGATATTATTGGTGCAAAATTGTTATTGATAGATTTCTGGGCTTCCTGGTGCAATCCCTGTAGAGAAGAAAATCCCAACGTGGTTGCAGTTTACAATAAATACAATGAAAAAGGTTTTGATATTATCGGAGTTTCGCTGGATAATGATAAAGACAGCTGGCTGCAAGGTATTGAAGAAGATAATCTTACCTGGACGCATGTTTCAGCAGTTTCCGGTTGGGATTGTCCAGCTGCCGACAAATACGGTGTTTCTTCTATTCCTGCAAATTTCCTTTTAGATGAAAACGGCATAATAATTGCCAAGAACCTGCGTGGCGAAGATCTGGGAAATAAGGTGCAGGAATTATTGGGAGAATAGAATTCCGAACAATGATGTAGAAACACATTAAGATATGAAAAAATTGTGTCTATTTACACTGATCTTTTTAATAGTAACTCTGAAAGCTGAACTCCGCTTTTATCGGGAAGATCTGCATTTCACACTTTCGGAAAGCACTTTTACGGTAGATGGTTTATATTTCTTCAGGAATGAATCTGAAAAAGATCTTAAGCAATTACTTTTTTATCCCTTTCCCCAAGATAGTTTATATGGAAAAGTAGATACCATTTTCTGTAAAAATACTTCCAGAAGCGATTCTGCAAAAGTGTTGCGTTGGAACCAGATGGGAGCAAGTTTGCAGATATCAATTCCTGCCGGAGATACAACCGTGATACGTATATTTTACAATCACAAACTGAAAGGCGGGAAAGCAGAATACATTTTGGAAACTACAGCTGCCTGGGGAAAAGGTTTTGAACAGGCATATTATGACTTGATTTTACCTAAAACGATCACCTTAAAAACTATCTCCTACATTCCAGATGACCTGATTGAAACAGATACGCATTATAAACTTATCTGGCGAAAGAAAGATTTTTTACCACTGAAAAATTTCATTATCGAGTTCGAATAACAAAGAATATGGCAAATAAAAATTCGATCATAATTTTATTAACTTTACGCTGTCTGCAAAATTCGTGGGACTGCAAAAAATGATCGTCGAAAATGAAAAAGAATGATGAAAAACATACGTTTTGTATAGAGAAATCTTATAGCTTTTTTACGAAATATCTCGTGAAAGTCATTGTATATATTTTTAGTATAACTAAAGACGGTTATGGATTCAAATTTGATGAGGGTGAGTACAAATGTTAGCCACAGCTGTATAAAGTGAAAAAATGAAGTTATTTTTTATTATGGGGAGAATTCCCGGAAGGTTTATTTGCATAGAAAATAATAAGTTAGAGCTAAAAAAAATACGACTCTTGTTACAGAACCAAAATTAAATATAGGATATTTATATGAAAAGAATAGTAATAATTGGAGGCGGCATTTCTGGATTAACTGCGGGAATTTTTGCGCAGAAAACCGGTTTTGAAAGTATAATTCTTGAAAAAAATCATACAATGGGTGGCGAATGTACCGGTTGGGAACGGCAGGGATATCATATTGATGGCTGTATACACTGGTTAGTAGGAACAAAGAAATGAACACCCATACGTAGACTTTGGGAATCTGTTGGGGCTTTAGATGGCGTTGAGATATATCATCCTGAAAGCTTTCTGGCTTTCGAATTTGAGGATATAACGGTAAACTTTTATCGTGATCTTGAACGTCTAAAATCAAATTGGCTTGCAATATCACCCGATGACAGGAATTCAATCGAGGAATTTTGCAGCGTCATTAAAAAATTGCAATCATTTCAAATGCCTTAGGAAAGCCTATGGATATGATGAATATTTTTTGAAAAAATCCAATTTATGGCTTCAATGAAAGAGATTGGTCCCATCATGCAGAAATACAGCAAGATCAGCATTCAGAAACTTGCCGGTAAATTCAAACACCCTGCGCTTAGAGGTGCAATTAATTCATTTATGCCTGAAGGAGAGTTTAGTGCAATCTCAATTCTCTTTCCATTGGGAACATTTACCGGAAACCAATCATCCATTCCTTATGGTGGTTCCAAAGCCATGACAATGCGAATGGTGGAGAAATATGTTTCTTTAGGCGGACAAGTTGTAACATCGTGTGAGGTTACGGATTTGACCATTAAGGGAAGCCAGGTGAATAAAATTAATTGCAGGAATGGCAAATCTTTTACTGGTGATTATTTTATTGCAGCTTGTGATGCAAAAGTACTGTATGAAAACCTGCTCAAAGGAGAATATAATGACCAGGAATTCCAAAAAAGGTACAATAATCCAAAAGACTATCCATTGGCATCAAACATTTATGTAGGTATTGGTTACGAAGGTACTATGGATGATATACCGCGTACATTGCGCTTTCCTGTTAATTCAATCAACATTAATCAGAATGATAAACCGATTAAACATTTGCAAATGACTCACTATGCTTATGAGAAAGAATTTGCCCCGAAAGGTCATTCAGTTATCATAGTTGCTATCAACCAGTTTGAACCTGAATTGACCAAATGGGAGAAACTTATAAAAGATAAAGAACAATATAAGCAGGAAAAAAACCGCGTTGGCAGGGAAGTTATTAAGGCAATGGAATCGCGTTTTCCCCAAATGAAAGGCAAGCTTACATTGCTTGATGTTGCCAGTCCACAAACCTATCAACGGTATTGCAATGCTTACCGGGGAGCATTTATGGGGTTCTGGCCAACCTTGTCGGGGAAATCATTGGCACATACAGGGAAAATAAAAGGACTAAAAAATCTGATGTTAAGTGGACAATGGCTACAACCACCCGGTGGATTACCTGTTGCTTTAATTACCGGAAAAGACACAATTATGCGACTTTGTAAAAAAGAGAAAATCAAGTTCGAGGAATTTAACTGATTTTAAAACAAAATCCACCTTTCAATGTGGTGGAATCCCCTAACAAAAAGACTTTTTATTCCATGTATACTCTGAACGTCAATCCTGTGATCCTGTCGAAGAAACTATTCGCATAATCCGTGTTTATTCGCGGCAAAAGAGATTCTTCATACCTGTACCGGCGAAGTTACACGAAGCCGTAAGAACAACGAATTTAACTCACCTCATACCGAAAGAATTCGGGACACCCCTCTCAAGAGGGGAATAACGTCAAAATGACGAAAAAAAAACGGCTTCCTGAGGTAACTTTTAGCTTTACCCTCGTGTCCGGCGAAGCTTTGCGAAGTCGGAAGGATCTCGTGAATATTCTTGCAGCTTGACTGCTCGATCAGGAGTGATCGAGATACAAAAAGTCTTCTCGTTCCAAAACTCCAGTTTGGGAACGCAATTTCCAACGAAACTCCGTTTCGTGATTCTTCCCACCTGTACCGGCGAAATTACACGAAGCCGTAAGAACAACGAATTTAACTCACCTCATACCGAAAGTATTCGGGACACCATTCTCAAAAGAGGAATTTTTTGCTGTAAGAAACCTTGAAAAGGTTAATAAGAAAGTATCATCCTCGTAAACCTTTTCAAGGTTAACAAAAAAACCCCCGAAACTCGAGGGCTTTGATTTTATTTAGTTTTGGTTATATTTTAAACAACGCCCTGATCTAACATTGCTTCTGCTACTTTCATGAAGCCTGCAATATTGGCACCTTTCACATAATCAACATGATCGCCTTGCTTACCGTATTGCACGCACTGTTCATGAATATCTTTCATAATGCGATGCAGCTTTTCATCAACCTCTTCCCTGCTCCAGCCAAAACGCAAACTATTCTGACTCATTTCCAAGCCGGAAGTAGCTACGCCGCCAGCATTGGCAGCTTTTCCAGGAGCATAAAGAATCTTAGCAGCCAGGAAAAGTTCGATAGCTTTTGGAGTGGAAGGCATGTTCGCACCTTCGGAAACACAGATACAACCATTATCCAGAAGGTTTTTTGCATCAACTTCGTCCAGTTCGTTCTGAGTAGCACATGGTAGAGCAACTTCACATTTTACTTCCCACGGACGCTTACCAGGATAGAAAGGAACATCAAATTCATCGGCATAATCTTGCACCATATCTCGGTTGGAAGCTCTCATTTCCAGTAGGAAATCAACTTTTTCGCCGGCAATTCCTTCTTCATCGTAGATGTAACCATCAGGTCCGGAAAGTGTTACAACTTTTCCACCCAGGTCGTTAACCTTTTGAATTGCTCCCCAGGCTACGTTTCCAAAACCGGAAACTGTAACTGTTTTGCCTTCGAAAGATTCACCTACTGTTTTCAGCATTTCTTCTGCAAAATAAACACAGCCAAAACCAGTAGCTTCTGGTCGAATAAGGCTTCCACCCCAATTCAAACCTTTACCTGTAAGAACGCCTGTAAATTCATTGCGAAGTTTTTTGTACATTCCAAATAAATAGCCAATTTCACGACCACCAACACCGATATCACCGGCTGGAACGTCTGTGTTTGGCCCGATATGACGGAAAAGCTCGCTCATAAAACTCTGACAGAAATGCATAATTTCGTTATCTGTTTTACCTTTAGGATCAAAATCCGATCCACCTTTTCCACCGCCCATCGGCAGTGTTGTCAGGCTGTTTTTGAATACTTGTTCAAACCCGAGAAATTTAAGAATACTTAGAGTAACACTCGGGTGAAAGCGCAATCCACCTTTGTAAGGACCGATAGCACTGTTGAATTCAATACGATAACCGCGATTTACTTGAACTTCACCCAGATCATTCGTCCAGGGAACGCGGAACATAATTACTCTTTCCGGTTCAACCATTCTTTCCAGGATTTTGGCTTCTTTGAAGCGGGGATTTGATTCGTAAATATCCCAAACAGATTCTACAACTTCTTCTACTGCCTGCAGGAATTCCGGTTGTGCCGGATTGTTCGCTGCTACTTTTGCCACAAAGGATTTCTTATCCATCCTTCCCTCCGTTTTTTTTTATTTTGATGTCAAAAAGAAAGGTTTGATTTTCTTGTCAACCTTTGTGAATTGGAGCAATTTAATACTACCTTAAACCTATGTTTAACAGTCTGTTAGGAAGTTATAAAATTGTATGAAAAATAAGAGAAATATTATAATGAATTACGATTCAATAAGAAAATATTGAATTACAAAGCTTCGTAATCTTTTTGCAGTTTCTGCAGATCTATCCAGGCTGGTTTTTTCCAGTTTGGATTTCGCAGAAGTGCCGAAGGATGATAAGAAACGTAGGTTTTAATTCCTTTATATTCATGAGTTTCAGATCGTAATACAGCCATTGTTCCATCGATGCCCAACAATGTGGTGGCTGCTACTTTTCCCAAAAGCAATATGAGTTGAGGTTTAATTATTTCTACCTGCTCTTCCAGATATGGCAGACAGGCACGTTTTTCTTCCGGTAAGGGATTACGATTCCCAGGTGGTCGGCATTTTACAATGTTTGCAATATAAACTTCATCACGTTCCAGATTTATCGCTTTCAGCATTTTGGTAAGCAATTGGCCTGCTCTTCCCACGAAAACCTTGCCGGTTCTGTCCTCATCAGCGCCCGGGCCTTCACCGATCAACATTAATTTTGCAGTTGCCGATCCATTCCCATAACAGAATTTGTTTCTGGAATTCCCTAAAACACATTTCTGGCAACTACTGTATTTTTGCTCCAGGAATTTCAACATATCTTCAGGCTCTACCTGTTGTTTTATTTGGGATTGCTCCTGCTTAGAAAACGAAGCAACAGTTTTGGAACAAAAAATATCTTGAATTCCCGATAATTTCAGGTATTCAAGATATTGTTTTATAATTTTTTCGTTCAAAATGAGATTTGAATTATTTTTCTGCTAATTCTTCGTCCAGTTGTTCCATCGCTTCTTTCATCACATAATCAGGAATGTTATTTTCTGCAACGTGTTCCAAAGCGATATTTGTCAATTTTCCTTTCAACTGTTTTTTTACTGTGAAAGGAAGGTTGCTTAGTCGGGCTACTTCCAGATTTGCCATCAACAGGAACAGGTAAGTCATGTTGTGATCTTCCAGGAATTTATCTACTTTCGGATTCATTATTTTCCTCCATTTATTTTCAATTAATTATAATAATCTTCGTGAATATTGGTATATCTTTCAACCTTATTTTCTTCTGCTGCAATTATTTTTTCCACATCTTTCACCGCAAGTTCAAAATCATCATTTATTATCAGATAATCGAAGTTGTGGATCTGCTTCATTTCTTCTTCTGCAGTTTGCAATCTTCTTTTGATAACGGCATCGCTTTCAGTTTTTCTGGCTTTCAATCTTTTGATAAGTTCCTTTTCGGTTGGGGGCAGAATGAATATAGATACAAAATCGATGTCTGTTTCTTTTATTTGGAGTGCACCAGCTACATCGATATCCATTATAATGTGATGACCAGCCTGCAATTTTTCTTCGATAATACTGCGTGATGTTCCATACCAGAAATCGTGAACCTGGGCATGTTCCAGAAAGTCTTTCTTATCGTTCATCTCATCGAATTTCTGCTGAGAAATAAAATGATAATCCCTGCCATTTACTTCGTTGTGACGGGCAGGACGAGTAGTATATGAAATAGAATATTCAATATTCTGGTTTCTTTTTATCACTTCTCTCAAAATAGCAGTTTTACCTCCTCCGGAAGGAGAAATTAGAGCTATCAGAAAATTGCGTTTTTGGAAAGCCAAGTTCTTCCTATAAAATGTTTATTCTTCAATTATCTTTTTGTAAGCTTCAGCGTTCAAAAGATTTTCCAGTTCAGATTTATCGGAAAGTTCAATTTTAACTATCCAGCCTTCTTCAAAAGCTGATTCATTGATCGTTTCAGGAGCACCGTCCAGATTTTCATTAATTTCTACAACTTTTCCCGATACAGGACAATTCAGATCTTCAACGGCTTTTACGGCTTCGATCGTGCCGAAAGGTTCGCCCTTTGTTACTTCATCATCCACATCAGGAAGTTCCACGAAAACAATATCTCCCAATTCATGCTGAGCATAATCAGTGATACCAATCGTGGCAATATTTCCGTCAACTTTTACCCATTCGTGAGTTTCGGTATAAAATAAATTTTCAAGGACCATCATGTTCCTCCTCTATTTAATTATTATTTTTTGATGTAAGGACTAAAAACCAGGTTTTCATGTCAAGCAATTCTAAATAATTTATATTTATAATTTAAATAGTTAATAGTAGTTATGACTGATCTTCCTCAATCAGTTTAGAATTGCTATCTTCAAATACGAATTTTTCATCTTTCACTACGTTCAAGCAAGCATCAACCACAGCTGCATCGTATAAAACACCACGGTTAGAAGAGATCTCTTTGATGGCAAAATCCAAACCCAGAGCAGCACGGTAAGGGCGATGCGAAGCAATAGCTTCCACTACATCTGCTACACTGATTATTCTAGCTTCCAGAATGATCTCATCGCCTTTCAATCCAGCTGGATATCCGTTTCCATCCAGTCTTTCCTGGTGCTGAATCACAATGTCTGCAACCGGCCATGGAAATTGGATTTTAGAAAGAATGTCGAAACCAGCTTGGGGGTGAGTTTTAATCAGATTCATTTCAGCGGTTGTTAACTTTCCAGGTTTACTTAGAATTTCGGATGGAACATAGATCTTTCCAATATCGTGAACTAATGCTGCTATCCTCAGTCCATTTATCTGATCTTTCGGCAACCTCATTTCTTCTGCAATTTTGGTTGCAAGGATCGCTACTCGACGTTGATGTCCTGCCGTGTAAGGATCCCGTTTTTCCAAGGCAAACACCAATCCGTTTACAGTTTCTTCCATCAAAAGTTGCAGCTTATGATAACTTTCTTCCAACTCATCTTCTGTTTCTTTGCGTTTGGTAATATCTACTGCAACTGTAAGTACAACATCTTTGTTGTCGATAGATTTCATGGGAACTTTGGTAGTTTGAAACCATTTTGTTATGCCATCGACATTTTCATAATACTCTTCAGGAATAAATTTAGGTTGTTTATTTTCCAGAACTTCCAGATCATTCTGATGATATTTTGCTACCAGGTCTTTATCTTTTATTACCGAATCGATAAAATCGCTATCAGTTTTTCCCACCATGCTTTTTGGAGTAGTTTTATAGAGGTCGGCATAAGCTTTGTTGGCAATTATGTATTTAAAATTTTCATCTTTTACAGAAATATAATTGGGAACAGTATCGATAAGATTCATCAAAAAATTTCGGCTGTTTCTGAGGTTTTTTTCCATCTGATGTTTATAAAATGCCATGTCCAGATTAACCTTCAGTTCTCTGTCTTCAAAAGGTTTAATCAGGTATCCGAAAGGAGAAGAAAGTGTAGCTTTGGAAAGTATCTCATCATTGGCATAAGCAGTAAGAAATATAACCGGAATATCATAGACGTTGTAGATGTGATCAGCAGCGTCCAATCCGTTCATGTCGCCGCTTAACATCACATCCATCAAAATCAGATCAGGTTTTTCCTGCTGGGCAATTTCCACAGCAACTTCACCACTGGAAACGATTCCAATCACATCATAATCGAAAGAGAGCAGAGTCCGTTTTACATCTTCGGCAATGATCTTTTCATCTTCTACAATCATTATCCTTTTCTTCATTTCCAATACATTCCTTATCCAATATTTTTTACAAAATATTTTGTTCAATTTTAATGGCAAGTAATAAAAAAAAATTATATTTTCAACAAAGAAAAAATTAATGTATTGACAATAAACAGACGAATTTATCAGCTGCACTATGTGTATGACGGTGATGAAAATCTAAGGATTGCCAAGCAGTTATTAGTATCTTTTGAAAAGTTAATACACAGGGAATTTATTCCCAATATAAATTAGAGGAGTAGTACATGTTGGAAGGAACTGTTAAATGGTTCAATGAAAGTAAAGGTTTTGGATTTATTTCTGGAGAAGACGGACAAGATTATTTTGTGCACCACACAAATATAAATTCTTCAGGATTCAAAACACTTGCTGAAGGCGAAAAAGTACAGTTTGAATCAGAACAATCTGATAAAGGACTTAGAGCGATAAACGTTTCTAAAATATAACGTATTTTGATTCGCACATAAGCCCCGATTTTTCGGGGCTTTTTTTTATTTAAATTTTATTATCTATTACTTCCAGCTGAATTTCAGATCTTCTTCGGGATAGAAATTGAATGCAGTCAGTTGATATTCTTTACCTCTTCCTTCTTCATTTTCTAAAGAGATAAGATTATAATTGCAGTGTGCAACAGCAAAACCTTCCGGCAAATGAAGATTGATCTTACAACTTTCCAATGGTTTTTTCCAAGATTTGGTGGTTTCTAAAATGTATTTGTAGGAATTTCGGGGAGGTTTCTGCAGAAAAACTATCTCAAACTCCAATTCATCCTTTCCTTCGAAAAACAGTTCCAGAGTTACTTGTTTGGGATTGTTCAAATGCTGAGAAACATTCTCTATTTCTGCTCCATTTACCATCATCTTCTTGATCTGAACATTGCCAAAATCTTTGCTCTTGGGGAATGGATAAGTAATCTTGAAATGTTTTACCGAATCATCGGGACGAGTAAATTTGTATTTGCCGTCCACTTCCACGAATCCATTCGGGAGAAGAGTTATACCTATCTCCTCGGATTGAAAAGTTGCCTTGGGAGGTGGTGAAAACAAGTTATAAATCAATAGCCCGATTCCTAAAGTGAGCACGCCTAAAATTATAAATTGCCCTGTAGAAAAATCTGAAGAGCCCTTCGGATTGGCAAATGCAGGAGTGGCTATCAGCAAGAATGCTAATAAAATGTAGATTGTTTTGGTCATTTTTTTCTCCAAAGAATTTTCAACTTATCTCAAGATGAACCGCACTTAACCCAAGTTTCGGCAAAATGCCTCTAAGTTCTTATTTTGCAAGGGCGGCTTTTTTGTTTGGGCACTACATTCTTACTTTCACATCATGATATTTCCGATTAAATTTGAACTTGAGATTTAATTTCTGATATATTTC
>JAIPJH010000013.1 GCA_021734245.1 Candidatus Cloacimonadota bacterium
CTACGCCGGGACCTTCGGGACTTTGAGACTTTGAGACTTTGGGAAGATGAGAAATGAGAGTTGAGAAGTGAGAGTGTAAAACCATAACAACCATGACAACCAGCAATCCGGCTTCGCTGATGAAAGAGAAGTAAAAAAAAAGCTACACCGGGACCTTCGGGACTTTGAGACTTTGAGACTTTGGGAAGATGAGAAATGAGAGTTGAGAAGTGAGAGTGTAAAACCATAACAACACCGACAACCATGACAACCATGACAACCATGACAACCAGCAATCCGGCTTCGCTGATGAAAGAGAAGTAAAAAAAAGCTACGCCGGGACTTGCCAGCAACAAGAAACCAGAATCAAGCAACAATAAACAAATCATTTGACATAAGTTAACTAAGATTCTTTCTCTGTTTGAGAAGCAAAATAAAAAAAGGAGGAGTTTTACAAATGGCGCGTTGGAATGAAGGAATTGAAAGGATAATTTCTTTCACATCAGAACCTGATCACTCATTGGAAGATTTTTTTAAACCAAAGAATTATCTTCCACAATCTGAAGAGGAAAAGAAGATTTTCGAAGAATTTTCACTGATTACCAGCAGTATGGCAATTCTTATTCATATCGCACAAGCAGACAGAGTTCTGAAAGATGAAGAAAAAGAGCAGATAGTCAAAGACTTGATCTTTCAACTGGAGCAGCGACCTTATGAGTTCAGTAAGCTTTCAGAGAAATTCGGAAGTTATGAAAAAGATATCATCCTGAATATCTTTGATAAGATCCTTGCTGATTACAAAACTGGAAAACTGGATCTGGAAAAGATAGTTGATGTTATCACCATGATCTACCAGAACAATCCTGAAAAACGCTATTACCTGATCCGTTTGTGCTATTATTGTGCCCTTTCCGATTACGATTTCGACACAGCTGAAAAACAAGCTATTAGCAGTTTAGCTGTTAAAATGAAAGTACCGGCAGATGAGCTTAGACGCATCGAGGAAGAGGTTAAAAAAGAAGTTCTGGAAAAATAGGAGATTCAAATGAAGAAAGTCATACTTCTACTGATCATTTTAATTCTACTCTCCAGCTGCATTCCTGGTGATGGCAAACACACCAGCAAAAAACCGGCAGGATTTTTCTGGGGAATCTGGCATGGCTGGATCGCTCCGCTATCTTTGATCGTCGGCTTATTCAATCCTGCCATTCGAGTTTATGAAGTTCATAATGCAGGTTGGATTTATGATCTTGGATTTTACCTGGCAATTATCGGTGGTTTTGGAACGTTGTCTCTTACTCGTAAAAAACGGAGAAAATAAATAATATGGCTTGGATTAAACAGCTAAAGAAAGAAGAGCTTACGGAAGAGCATGAAAAATATTTGAAAGAGATGAAAACTTCCTGGGATCGAATGGGAAATATTCTTAAAGTTCAGAGTATTAAACCTTCCTCAATGAAGCAGCACGCTCTTTTCTACAAATCTTTAATGTTCGAAAAATCCTGCTTAACTCGTTCACAAAGAGAAATGATCGCGGTTGTTGTTTCCAAGGTAAATTTGTGTGAATACTGAATTACTCATCATGGAGAAGCTCTTCTCCATCTTACTAAAAATGAACAGCTTGTGAATTCTATCAAACAGGATTTTAGAACTGCTGAAATTTCCAATATGGAAAAGTCCATGTTGATTTATGCTGAAGCTTTGGCTACAGAACCCTGTCGGATCGCTGAAAAACATATAAAGCATTTACGGGAAGTAGGCTTTGATGATGAAGCGATTTTGGATATAAACTTAATTTCCAGTTATTTCTCTTTCGTTAATAGACTTTCTTGTGGATTAGGTGTAGAATTGGAAGATTACTTGGTCAATTCAAAATAAATTGATCTATTCATATTTGTCTTGAAGTACGATATAAAATGAAAGGCTGATGTTCAATCGAGCACCAGCCTTTTTATTTTTTTTACCCCTCTGCCTTCGGCATCTCCCTCCAAAACAGGAAAGAAATAAGGAATTATTCAGTTATTTTTTTTATCCGCTAATCGCTAATTCCCTGATCAGAACAGAAGCAGTTCCTATGGAGCTGCTGTTGAAGTGGAAATTATCTGCAATCATTTCTACGTTTTGCAGTATTTTCAGGAAGTTTCCAGAAACTGTGAACTGCTTTAATGAATGCTGTCTTTTACCGTTTTCGTATAAGAAACCTTCCGCAGAAAGTGAAAAGTCTCCAGAAATTGTATTTGCACCTGCATGCATTCCCTGCAAAGCAACGATCTCGATCACTTTGTCATGAGTTGCTAAAAGTTCATTTTCTTTGTTTTTTCCTGGTTCCAGAATCAAGTTAGAAACAGAAATTCCCAAACTTCCTTTATAACCTCTGCTGCCGTTTCCTGTAGAATTAACTTTATCCTTCAAGGCTGTTTTTGTGTTGTGTAAATAGGAATTCAACTTACCACTTTTGATGAGAACAGTTTTCTGAGATGGATAGCCTTCACTGTCGAAATGACGGGAATTTGCACCTTCGGGATGTAGAGCATCATCGATGATGTTCACTTTTTCATTGGCTATCTTCTGCCCCATTTTACCGATGAGAAGTGATTTTCCCTGATGAACTGAATCGGCATAGAAAACACTGGCAAAAGTTCCCAGCATTGTTGCCATCATTTCATTATTGAAAACAACAGGGTATTTTCCCGATTTTACCGGTTTTCCACCCAGAAGATCGGTACTTTTTTTCACGCTAATCTCAGCCAGTTTCTTCGGATCGATCTTGTTGAAATCTCTACCAATAAAAAATTCGATACCAACTCTTTTGTCATCATTCTGTTGTGACAAAGCACCAACATAACAAAAAGCTGAATTCTGTTTTTCTTCTTTGTTCAATCCTTTGCTGTTGGCAATTTTACTGTATGCTTTTGTATCTCCATAAACAGCATAAGGAACGTTAAAAACACGTGCATCGGCTGCTTTGGCATATTTTTCCAGATCTTTGGCAATTTGGATTTTATCTTCCACATCCACTTTATCCAATTCTTTGCTGTAAAGATCAAGTTCGGCAGCCACGGCGGGATAATCTGCCATAATTGCCGGATCGGAATCTTCATTCAGTTTAGCATTTTCCACAGCTTCATCCACAACCATTTTGAATGATTCTTCATCAAACTTTTCTGTGTAGGAATAACCAAGTTTTCCTTCCACGATTACTCGCACTCCCAATCCTTTGGCATCAGAATAATTGAAAGATTCAATTTCCTGCTGGTTTATCCTGGTTTGGAACGAATTCGTAGCAGAAAGAACGATCTCGATATCATCTACTTTTCCCTGAGCGTAATCAAAAATAAATTTAAATTCTTTATCGTACATTCTTTCCTCCTACTTTCTTCCACCAACGATTATTTCATCGATCTTAACTGCCGGCTGACCGACATTGGCAGGAATGCTGCCGCTTACCGATCCGCACATTCCGGGTGCCATTTTCAAGTTATCTGCTACCATACTGATCTGCTTTATCGATTCGGGACCGTTTCCAATCAGGCTGGCTCCACGCACAGGTTCAGCAATTTTGCCTTTGCGGATAATGTAGCCCTCATTTACTGCGAAATTGAAATTCCCTGTTCCGGGCATCACAGAACCACCACCCATTTTCTTAGCATAAATTCCATAATCTACAGAAGAAATAAGATCTTCCAATTTACTGGTTCCAGCTGCAATGTAAGTGTTTCTCATTCTTGAAGCTGGTGCAAATTTATAAGATTGACGACGACCGCTTCCAGTTCTGGCATAACCTGTTTTGATACTTCCCATTTTATCTACGATGAATGATTTCAAAATGCCATTTTCGATGAGAACAGTTTTCTGAGTCGGCATACCTTCATCATCGATATTTGTACTTCCCCAACCATTGGGAGTTGTGCCATCATCGATAGCTGTAAGAACAGGATTTGCTACACGTTTTCCCATTTTATCGGCAAACACGGAAGCACCTTTTGCTACTGAAGTAGTTTCCAGTGCATGTCCGCAGGCTTCGTGGAAAATAACTCCACCAAAACCATTATCGACTACAACCGGGAATTTTCCGCTTGGTGCATAATCAGCATTCAGCATCAAAATTGCTGTTTTGGCAATTTTCTCTCCCAGTTCGATCGGGTCGATCTCGTGCAATAATTCAAAACCTTTGTGTTCACCTGGTCCGTCACTGCAAGATTGTTTTTCGCTTCCCTTGGAAGCAATTGCATTAGCTGAAACACGAGTGTATGTGCGGCTGTCTTCTGCCCAAAGACCTTCACTGTTGGCGATCATGATCTTCTGCATTTTTCCCAGTAAATTCATATCTACCTGAGTTATCATGTCACTCACCGATCTTGCGGCTTTATCGATTCTTCTCAGATAATCGACTTTTTCACTTTTGGGAACGCTGTCATTTGGTATTTTGATGGGATGTAAGTTGGTGAAAGTGTTTTTTGTAAGATCGATAGATGTGATGATTTTTCCACCTTTTGCTGCTTTACTAACTGCATCTGCGGCAGCCAGTAATGATCTTTCCGAAAGATCATTGGTATAGGCATAAATGGCTGTTGTTCCATAAAAAACGCGAACACCAGCTCCAAAATCTTTCCCGGCAATACTTTGCTTTGTTTTGCTGTCGTTAAAAGAAATGCGTGAATTGTAAGTGTCTTCCACGTAGATCTCTGCAAAGTCTGCTCCGTTGGAAAGTGCCTTATCGATGACCTTCTCGATAAGTTTTCTGTCTAACATTCAACCTCCTGATTATTTATATTATTTTTTGTTTTAAGAATTTAAATATGGTTCTGATGTCAAGGACAAGATTTTATCCAGTGAAATGAGAAGTGAGAGATGAGTGATGAGAGTAAAAGGAGTTTGTCATCATGAGCTGGAGTCCAGTTCAAAAAAACCATGTTTACCTTCTCAATGGTCGAACAGACCTTGTGAATGGTAAACAGCTTCAACCTCTTTCCGAAACATTCTCTCGCAAAATCTTCTTCGTTGGTTTCGGAAAGTTGATGCATGAAACCTTTCCGACAGCTTCTGTAAGAATCTGCGAAAGAAGCTGTGGGAAAGGGATGTAGAACCATTGCGGAGGTCTTCCGCAAGGTTTCGAGGTTGGTTTCTTCGTCTCGATTGAACTTATTGTTTTTACTGATCGTCCACGATCAGATATGTGGAATTTTCGAGACGAAAAATTGTAAATGCTCAGACTCCACAAGACGTGAAACCCAACAAGAAATCATCATCAGCGACAGGCTGAAGCCTGACGCTGAAACGAATAAAGTCCTGCGGACTGATTAACAAACCATTGCGGAGGTCTAACGCCCATCCGCAAGATTATGAGGTTGGTTCAATCGTCTCGATTGAACTTATTGTTTTTACTGATCGTCCACGATCAGATATGTGGAATTTTCGAGACGAAAAATTGTAAATGCTCAGACTCCACAAGACGTGAAGCCCAACAAGAAATCATCATCGGCGACAGACTGAAGCCTGACGCTAAAACGAATAAAGTCCTGCGGACTGATTAACAACCATTGCATCCGCAAGGTAAGGTTTTTTTACTTCAACATCAGCATTTTATTCGTTTTAAAATATTTGTCTGTTTTAAGTTGATAAAAATAGACTCCTGATGCCTGACTGGCTGCATCCCAATTAAAGGTGTGGAATCCTGCTTCATATTCTTGTGAAAGGATTTTCTGCCCTTTGGAGTTGTAAATGGCGAGTGTGCCGGTTTCTCCTTCCTCAATTCCGAATTCAATTGTGGTAGTAGGATTGAAAGGATTGGGTCGATTCTGACTCACATAACTTTTTGCTGGCGTTTCGGGGATTAGGTTAGAATTACTCAGATCAATGGAAACTGGACCATAAATTTCCAAATCTCCACTGTTACTCACGCTTTCCAACCAGTAATAATGAAGTCCTACATTTTGAACCGGCTGTTCATCTACGTAACTGTATTCGGTTGGAACTGATACTGTTCCCATGCCGGGAATTAGAATATTATTTAGTTTGATTGAATTATCTTCCAAACCAGTTTCATATTCGCTTCTGTAAACATTCCAACCCAGATTTTCCAGTTCGGATTCGGTGGTCCAATTCAAGGTTGGAAGACCGTTTTCGATAATTCCGGTGAATGATGAAAGTGTAACGGGAAGAGTCAGGTCATCAGTAATTTTGCATAGTACAACATCCGCCATTGAATTGAATGATTCATCATAAGCACCACTCGAAACCGGAAAGTCACTTGAACCTGTATAACCAGCAACGTATAAGTTATCATTTGCATCAAAACATAAAGAAATACCTCTATCTTCATTTGAGCCACCAATAAAGGTACTTAAGGAGATCTCACTAAGATCATTTAATAACCTGGTGACAAAAATATCTGTGCTACCATTAGCTGAAGTGTCGTAAGCACCGACAGTAGTTGGCCATGATTCTCCTGCAGTTCCCGTGATATAAGGGAAATCATTATCATCTAACAAGATGTAGAAACCATAATCAATTTCATTGCCCCCGATGTAAGTGCTAGCACTCAAATTTGCTAATGTGTTATCAAATTTTGATAAAACTACGTCAGTCTGACTGCCATAGGTTCCATCATAAGCTCCAACTGTGGTTGGGAAGTCGTTTGAATATCCATGACCGATAACAAATATATTATCATTAGAATCAATATCTATTCCATATCCCCAATCACTGGTGCTTCCGCCTAAATATGTCCACGAATCAACACCAGTCATATCAGATTTTATTTTGCAGACAAAAATATCTAAACCTCCATTATGAGTATGGTCATAGCCTATAGTTACTCCACTATTTTCCATAAATGGGTATGAACTTAAATAGCCCGTAAAACCAACAATAAAAATATCATTATTTGAATCCATGGCAATATCTTGACCTTCAGCAGATGATCCGCTATATAAAAAGTAGCTATCTGATAATGTAGATAAAGTATTATTAAATTTCAATACAAATACTTCATAGCCATCTCCGGTTGTATGATTGGCAGAATGACCAACGATATAAATATCTACTGGATTCCCATTCAACAAAATACCATAAGAATAATCACCTCCATTTGTATGACCGTATAAAGTGCTATATGATAACGTAGTTAAGTCATTACTAAAAATACTTACGAAGGCATTCCATCCGCCTGTAGAGGCTGTATGACCAGTCTGATATGCTCCGGACGTAGTAGGATAATTTGTTACTCCGGAAGTTCTACCGTAAGTGTAACCAGTAATATAAATGTTATTGTTGTTATCAATAGCTAAACCTTCTGCTGATTCACCTGCCTCACCACCAATAAAAGTACTAGCTAATAACTGACTTAAATCACCCGATAGCTTACTAACAAAAACGTCTGAACCCCCATCATTGTATCCACCATCATAAACACCACCTGTTGTTGGATAGTTTGTTGAAACTGTGAGGCCTGCAATAAAAACATTACCATTAGAATCAAGAGCTATATCTGATCGGGCTTTATCATTTTCGGAGCTCCCAATATATGTACTGGCTAAAAAGGGATCAATAATTAGTGGTAAATCAAATCTATATGCTCCAACTCTAAAACCATAGCAATCATTTGAAATCAATTTGTACTCAACACCTACAATGACTTTCTCCTTATCAATTATCTGATAGGCAATGGGTTTACAAAATTCCAAAGTTCCATTGTCTGTAGTAGCAACAAGTTGATCATCGATGATACTCAAATAAGAAATATTTTCTAATTCTACAAAAATATCTTCCGCACTGCTTCCGGGATTAATTGTGAATATCTTTTCCACTTTTTGAGAATATGCCTTTAAATCCAAAGAAATACCTTTAACAAATTCTCCATAAGACAATGATTTATATGTATTTAAATCATTAATCCATTTAGTCGGATCATTTCCAGAGAAATAGCTTATGTTCGCATTATGGGATTTTCCTTTTTCCAGTTTGAAATTTATTCCTTGAAATCTTTCTTTCAAGACTATGTTTTTGTTCGTTTCCGATTGTATTGAATAAGTAAGAACACCACCTTTTTCAACGAAAACAATTCCCCCAAAAGTTTGAGCATAAAACGCAACATCTTCATTTTCAATTTGACCTTCATTTTCTATAAAAGGTACGGTCAAATTTTCAAATTTACTGCTCGAAACTGTGTAATTAAATTTTGTTGCAGAACATAAATTAAATACTAACAAAAAAAATAAAAATAAAATAAGCGGCTTTTTCATCATTCCTCCTCTATTTTTTTTTGGTTATTTAACAAATACATTATTTTCTGCATTCAATAACTGAATCAATGTTTACTGTGTCCATTTCAATTTCATGATTGTGCTAAAGTTACGTATGCTAACTTTTTTTGTCAATTTTTTTTGTATTTATATATGCAACTAATAATATTTTTAAGTAATTCTAATCTTTGTTTAGCTTTTAGAAATTTATAATATTTACAATTAAACAAAAGAATTAACAAATCCTTCTTCTATTTCACTCATCACCGAAAAATTTGAAAGGTATAAACTTCATTTATTTAATAAATGAAATTGTTGCTATCTTACTCGTCCAAAACCTTATCCAGCAAAGCCCACGAATTCATTCGTGGGAATCTTGATACCAGAAATATATCGGACAACGGTTTCAACCGTTTGCACAAATAATAAACCATTGAAATGGTTACTATAAAAGGCTTTGTTTGCTTTTCCCATGAATAACCCAGTGAAATTGAATTGATTTCACAGGTTAAAAATTCATGGGCTTGAAAAAAATGAAATTATTGTGTTTTTTTTGTTGCTTACTGGAAAATAAATATTTTTCGGGTGGATGCGTGTTTTAATCTAAAACTATAATATTAATTTTTTTTTAAAACTAAATTTATTATTAAAAATTCTAGCTAAATTTAATATTTCTATTTAATTTGACAAATCGACCCTGCGAAAGAGATTGGCATGAAAATACGGTAGTTTTAAGGTGATATAAGATAGATGAAAAAAAGTATTGTCGCAATAGTAGGAAGACCAAACGTAGGAAAGAGTACATTATTCAATAGAATCTGCCGCAAACGCAGTGCTATTGTGGATTTTGAAGAAGGCGTCACCAGAGATCGCAAATACGAAGAAGCGGAATGGTCTGGTCATTCCTTTATCGTCGTCGATACCGGTGGTATCATTCCAAAATCAAATAATAAAATCGATCAGGCTGTAAAATTTCAGGCAGAAGTCGCTATCGATGAAGCAGATTTCATTCTTTTTGTTGTCGATGTAAAAACCGGTCCTACCGATGTTGATATGGAAATTGCTAAAATCCTTTCCAAACATCGAGAGAAAGTGATGCTGGTCGTAAATAAAGTAGATAACGAAAAAGATGAGCTGGAAATTTACGATTTCATGAAGCTTGGTTTCGGAGAACCTTTTCCTATTGCAGCAAATCAAGGTAGAAACACTGGAAATTTTCTTGATGAACTGGTTTCAGCAATCGATACTGCAAAATATGAGGAAAGAAAAGATGACGAGATCAAAGTTGCTATCGTGGGAAAACCAAATGTAGGGAAATCATCATTGATCAATAAACTTTCCGGTCAGGATTTCAACATTGTTACCGACATTCCCGGAACAACCAGAGATTCCATCGATACAAAATTCAAACACTACGGACAGAAGATAACTTTCATCGACACTGCAGGATTGCGACGAAAGAAAAGCATTAAGTACGGAGTGGAATATTTCAGTACAATGCGCACGATCGAAAGTATAAATCGTGCTGACATTGTGCTTCTGGTAATGGACGCCACAAATGACATTTCTAATCAGGATCAGAAAATCGTTTCTTACGCTGCCAGAAATTTTAAAGATATAATTATTGCCGTGAATAAATGGGATCTTGTGGAAAAAGACAATTCCACAACCGGTGAATTCATCAAAGACATTCGCCAGCAACTGAAGTTTGTAGAATTTGCTCCTGTTGTTTTCTTGTCAGCCTTAACAGGTCAGCGAGTGCAAAAGATCTTTGATCTGATTTTAAAGGTTAATGAAGAAAGTAAAAAAAGAATTGGAACTTCAGATTTAAATAAATTCCTGGAAAAAGTGGTGAATAGATTTCCACCTTCACATTCCAGCGGAAAACATGCCAAAATCTATTATTGTACACAAGTGAAAACTCATCCTCCAACTTTTGTTTTTTTCTGTAATGACAAGAAATTGATTACAACACATTATCGCAGATATCTTAACAATCAATTACGAGAGAATTTTAAATTTGCCGGAGCTTCCATAAAAACTCTTTTCCGCAGCAGGAAAGAAAATGAACTATTTTAATTTGATCTTATCATTTATTTTTGCTTATCTTCTGGGAAGCATTCCCACCAGCTACATAATGGGAAAGTTGGTAAAAGGAATCGATATTCGCCAGCATGGCAGCGGCAATGTGGGAGCTACAAATGCTCTACGCATTTTAGGAACGAAAATTGGAATTATCACACTGATCTTCGATATCGGCAAAGGTATTGTTGCTGTTCAAATTGGAAAAATGCTCAATCCTGATTTTACTAATTTGATGCTCATCGGGTTTGGCCTGTTTGCAATTCTGGGTCATATTTTCACGATCTTTTTAAGCTTCAAAGGTGGAAAAGGCGTGGCAACTTCTGCGGGAGTTTTCATTGCTCTTATTCCTGTTCCGGTAACTATAACTTTAACTGTTTTCATTGTCACGGTATGGATAAGCAGATATGTTTCTCTCGGTTCCATTTTAGCTGCTGTTAGTTTGTTTTGTGTTGAGCTTATCATTAATATCAATAATAATTTTGAAGATCTGGAGATTTTGATTTTCGTATTTTTGATCGCATTCTTTGTTGTTATTCGTCATACAGCCAATATCAAAAGATTGTTGGCAGGAAATGAAAATAAAATTAGTTTTAAGAAATAGATTTGGGAGAAATAATAGTTAATGTGCGGAATTATTGGAATTTATAACAGTAAAAATGCAGCAGAATTAGCAACTTTAGGATTATTTGCCGAACAGCATCGCGGTCAGGAAAGCTGCGGAATGGCAGTAAATGATGGAACTACGATCCGTCTTCGCAAGAAAATGGGCTTAGTAAAAGATGTTTTTACATCGGATAAATTACAACATCTTCCCGGTGAAATTGCGATTGGACATGTTCGTTATCCTACTCGTGGAGCTTCTTCTGTTTACAATTCCCAACCTCATGTGGTGGAAACTCTTTCCGGTCCTTCCTACGCACTTGCCAGCAATGGTGATATCATAAATTATAAAGAAATTCGAAAATTCCTGGAAGATAATGGTGTATATTTTGCCAGCAGCAATGATGGAGAGTTACTACTAAAATATATTGTTTATCATGTGGAAAAAGAAGACCGAACAATAATCGAAGCTATCAAACTTCTGATGAAATATGTTAAAGGTGCTTTTTCAACCGTTTTAGCTACGAAAACCGAAATGTTCTTATTCCGAGATCCTTATGGTTTAAGACCAATAACTTATGGAAAAACAAAAGAAGATGCTGTTGCTGTTGCATCCGAGAGTTGCGCACTGGACATTCTTTATATGGATTGGGTAAAAGAAGTTCAACCTGCTGAGATCATCAGGATAAATAAGGATGGAATTGAGACTTTTCCCAATGATCCAAACAAGTTTAGAGCTACAGACACAAACAAACATTGCATTTTTGAACACATTTATTTTTCCAGACCAGACAGCATTAACTATGGAGAAAATGTATTTGAAGTACGCGAAAAAATCGGAGCAAAATTAGCTGAAGCAGACGAAATAACACCAGATACGGTTGTTCCTGTGCCCGATTCCTCCAATTTCATTGCCCTGGGTTATGCCAAGCAGAAAAACGTTCCATTTGAAATGGGACTTATCAGAAATCATTACGTGGGAAGAACATTCATAAAACCGGAACAAACCATCCGTGATGAAAGTGTATATCAGAAATTTAATGTTTTACCTGACTTCTTCAAAGATAAGATCGTCGTTCTCATCGATGATTCCATCGTACGTGGAACTACCATTCGTAAGTTAGTAAAGCTGATCAAAAAAGCCGGAGCTAAAGAAGTTCATATTCGAATTGGTTCACCTGCAGTAAAATTCAGCTGCTATTATGGAATAGACACGCCAACCCGCGAAGAACTGATAGCAAATGAAATGGATGTAGCTGGCATTGAAGAATATACAGGAGCGGATAGCTTGAAATATTTAGAAATTGAAGATCTGGAAACAACCGTTAGTAAACCACAAGATTATTGTTACGCCTGTTTCAGTGGTAATTATCCGGTAAAATAATATGAAAACTAAAAAACCAAAGAGAGTTTAACCAATATGAAAACTAAAACTTGGAAAGAAGTTACAGAATTAGTGCAGGAATTGAAGAAGAAAGGTAAAGAAATAGTTTTTACAAATGGCTGTTTTGACATTATACATGCAGGTCATATTCAATATCTCATGGATGCAAAGGAGCTGGGAGATGTTCTCATTATTGGCTTAAATAGCGATGCTTCAGTAAAAAGATTAAAAGGTGAATCTCGTCCAATAAACAATGAAAATGATCGTTCCTTTGTTCTTTCTGCTCTTTCGATGGTAGATTATGTAGTCATCTTCGATCAGGATACGCCGTATGAACTGATAAATATTATCATGCCTGATTTCCTGGTGAAAGGTGGAGACTGGAAAATAAAGGATATTGTCGGATCTGAAATTGTTCAGGCAAGTGGTGGTGTCGTACGTTCACTTCCTTTTAATAAAGGGTATTCAACTACAGATATTATTGAAAAAATGAAAAATGAAACTATATAATGGATTAAGCGATCCCCACAATTCTACTTTATTGGGGGAGAAAAGAAAATTTGAAGAGTGAAATTTTTGTTCCGTATTTGCTCCCTGTTAAGGGAGCTGTTCGAAGTATGAGGACTGAGGGTTTATGGAAAAGATTAACCCCTTTGTCAAGACAAGCTCGACATTTCTCCTTAACAGGGGAAGAAATAAGAGTGAAGTTTTTGTTCCTTATTTGCTCCTTGTCAAGGGAGCTGTCCGAAGTATGAGGACTGAGGGGTTAGAAAGACGATTAACACCTTTGTCCAGACAAATTGGAATAGGGGAAGAAATAGGAATTGAGAGAATTCGCTTCCAATTTTGCTCCCTGTTAAGGGAGCTGTCCGAAGTATGAGGACTGAGGGTTAAAAATAATATCATGGAAGAAAACAAACTGGAAGATGCTGCAGTAGTTATCGAAGTTCATGATGATTTCATTTTAGTCCAAATGATGAAATCCGGTTCCTGCGATTCCTGTGGAATGAGCGGATTGTGTCATGGCAAAGATAGAACAGTTACCCATAAGATCTTCACCGATAAAAAATATGAAGTTGGCGATCTGCTAAAGGTGGAAGTAGCTCCTGGATTAAAAATCGCAACTTCGATGCTGGTTTTTTTGGTTCCTATATTAACTATGATCTTATTCTTTGCGATCGCCAGTTTTGGATTACATCTATCAGAACCAATTGCGATCTTGTCAGCGTTTATTGGTCTTATTTTAAGTGGAATTGTAATTTACAGGATCGATAGAAAGTTTGGTAAGAAGATCAAATTTGAGATCAAAGAAAAGGTGGAAAAATGAAAATATATTTGAATGAAATGATATTTTATGGTTACCATGGAGTTCATCCCGAAGAAAGAAAGCTCGGTCAGCGTTTTATAGTTGATTTCACCTACGAATCTGATCCCAAAAGAGATAAAGAAATTAAACATCTGGAAGACACGATCGACTACACAAAAGTATTCGATATAATAAAACACACTTTGGAAAAAAGGGAGTTTCATCTGCTGGAAGTGTGCGCAAATTCTATTTTAGATCATATTTTAGAGGAATTCCCGAAAATTATTTATGCTAATGTTCGAATAAGAAAACCTTCCGTTCCAATAAATGGATCATTGGATTCTGTGGAAGTGGAAATGGAAAGAAATCGATAATCATCCCATTAATTTCAAGGAGATTATTATGATTTGCTATTTGGGATTAGGCTCAAATCTGGGAGATAGAAAAGATTACATCAACAGAGCTATTTCACGGATTTCATCACATCCCGAAATCTCGATGCTGAAATGCAGTACGATAATCGAAACCCAAGCTTTTGGCAAAAAAGATCAACCGGATTTTTTGAATTGTGTAATGAAAATAAAAACCCAACTTAATCCTTCTGAGCTTTTGAAATTCTGTCTGAAGACTGAGAAAAGCCTGGGAAGAATACGCTATGAAACCTGGGGAACAAGAACTATCGACATCGATCTCTTATTATATGAAAATCGAATTGTAGAACAACCTAACCTGAAAATTCCACATCCCGGCATTCCAAAAAGAGAATTTGTTTTGCGATCTTTGGTAGAGTTGTGTCCCGATTATATTCATCCTGTTTCGAAGAAAAGAATAAAAGAAATGTATTCTGAAATATATTAAAAACTTGAATTTGGAGAATTTTATGAGTAAAAAAACTGCTACGATAATTTTAGCTGCCGGTCAGGGAACCCGCATGAAATCAGATAAACCGAAGGTTGTGCATGTACTGGCAGACAAACCGATGATCAATCGTGTGATCGAAACTTCATTAAAAATTGATAGTGATCTGATCGCGGTTGTTGTCGGTTTCAAAAAAGATGTTGTAATCGATGTAATTCCCAGAAATGATAAGATAATATTCGTAGAACAAAAAGAACAAAACGGAACCGGACATGCCGTGATGATGGCAGAACCCGCTTTCAAAGATTTTGATGGAACTGTTTTTATTTTATGTGGAGATGTTCCGCTTCTACGAGCTGAAACTCTGAAGAAAATGCTGCAGCATCACGATGAAAATAATGCTGCCTGTACTGTTCTGACAGCAGTTATGGACGATGCGTTGCGTTACGGAAGAATAGTGCGAAATGATGCTGGAAACGTACAGAGAATAGTAGAATTTAAAGATGCAGCAGAACAGGAAAAAGAGATAAAAGAGATCAATACCGGTATTTACTGCTTCGACAGTAAAAGTCTTTTTTCCGCTCTTAAGAAAATTGATTGTGATAATAATCAGAACGAATACTATCTTACTGATACATTGGAAATTCTGAATGAGGCAGGCAAACTGGTTACATCAGTAATTTTGGAAGACATGGTAGAAGCATCAGGAGTGAATTCCAAAGAACAGCTCAAAAATTTGGAAAATGAATATTTAACTAGAAAAGCACATTTCGACGGTGAATAGAATGAGTGATATTTTATATTCTCCCTGGCGTTTGCAATACATACTTTCCCAGAAAATAGAAAAATGCATCTTCTGCATCCGCCCTTCAGCCGAAGATGACAACAAACATTTAATTCTGCATCGTACAAAACACAGCTTCGTAATAATGAATATGTATCCCTACAATAATGGACATCTCATGGCTGTTCCTTTCAACCATGTTTCATCATTAACGGATTTATCGAAAGAAGAAATCGACGATCTATTCGAAACAGTTCAACTTTGCGAAAAAGTTTTACGCTCCAATTACAATCCTGACGGACTGAATATTGGAATAAATCTGGGCAGAGCTGCCGGTGCTGGAATCGACACACATCTGCATGTTCACGTTATTCCACGTTGGAGCGGAGACGTTAATTTTATGACAGCTGTAAACGGAACCAGGGTAATTCCCGAATCCTTTGAACGAGCATATTCAGAACTCAAAAAACATTTTGAAATTGTGATGAATTCACAAGAATAACAAATTGACAATTCGAAGGTTGGAAAATAATTTGTCACAGATTCAAAAGAGGCTTGTAATCGTTATTATAGTAGTACTTTTAGCTGTCTTATCGATTGCGATTTTCTTGAATTTAGATAGAAGTGAGAATGTTGTAAAACAAGAAAAAAAACCACCTCCAAGTTTGAAATTAGCACTTTTAAATGGTTGTGGAATTGATGGGGTTGCAACGGAAGTAAAAGAATATTTCATCAATAAAACTTCGGGAAATGTGGATATCGTTTCCTGGCGAAATGTTGATAGAAATTTATTCATTTATAATAAAAGTATCATCGTTATAAAAAAAGATGACGATGAAAAATTAAAATATTTAATGGATTTTACCGGGATCGATCGCAAGATCTATGCAATTGACGATAATGCAATCGAAGATCTGCAGATCATTCTGGGAAACGATTACAGAGAGTTTTTTAAATAGGAGATTATGAAAACAGAACGCTTACAGAATGTAGAAAAGATCATTGGCTGGGCTTTAGATAAAAAAGCCGAAAATGTTTTACATTACGATGTTGAGGGAAAAACCGATTTCACAGATTCGATCATTGTTTGTCATGGAACAGCAGATCTTCATGTAAAGGCAATTGCCGATTTTATCATAAGTCAGGCTTCAGAAAACGGCATTAAACTATATGCCAAAGAAGGTTTTCAAAATTCTCAATGGATTATACTGGATTTCATTGATATTATAGTGCATGTTTTTAATGAAGAAACAAGAGAATTCTATCATCTTGAAGATCTTTACAAGAGAACTCCCAGAAACAGGGAAAAGAGATAAATTATGCTAAAAAAGAAAATCTTTAACAATATCCTTTCCAGCCTGAAAAAGCTGGAATTGAGATATAATCGAAAATTCCATGTAGAAATTCCCAATATTGCAGAACATGGCGATTATTCTACAAATGTTGCTATGGTCATCAGCAAGATGAATGGCATGAAGCCGCGAGAACTGGCGGAAAAACTTGCTAAAGAACTCAACAAAAGCAAAAATTACAAATCTGTGGAAATTGCCGGTCCAGGATTTATAAACTTCAAACTTTCAAACTCATTATATCATAAAAGTTTGCAGGAGATCATTAAAGCCAAAGACCGATTCGGATCTTCCGATTATGGTAAAAGAAAGAAAATTCTTTTGGAATTTATCAGTGCCAATCCCACCGGACCTTTGAACGTAGTTAGTGCCAGAGCGGGTGCTTATGGAGATTCTTTGGCCAGGATCATGGAATTCGTCGGTTTTGAACCTTTTAAAGAATTTTATGTGAATGATGCTGGAAATCAGGTTGAGATTCTTGGTGAATCGATGGAAATTCGTTATCGTGAGCTACATGGCGATGATATGGAAGAATTTCCGCCGGAAGCTTATCATGGTGAATACATCAAAGATCTGGCAGCACAGCTGAACTCAATAGATGGTTCTAAACTTTTCCATATTGCCGAAAAAGACCGATTGGAAAGAATGCAGAATTTTGCTCTGGAAGAAATCCATAAAATGCAGGTAAAAAGCCTGGAAAGATTCGACGTGATCTTTGATAACTGGATGAGTGAAAAGAAATTACGCTTGGAAGGAATGCTGGAAGAAGCACTCAGTTATCTGGCAGAAGCTCATTGCACTTACGAAAAAGAAGATGCAGTCTGGTTTTCTTCGACGCAATTCGGTGATGAAAAAGACAGAGTTCTCATCAAAACTGACGGCAATCCTACTTACCTTGTTCCGGATATCGCATATCATATCACCAAATTTCAGCGTGGATTCGATGTTCTGGTCGACGTTTTAGGACCGGATCATCATGGCCATGTTTCCAAGCTGCGTGCTGCTCTCACAGCCCTGGAACTTGATCTTTCCAAACTGGAAATTGTCTATCTGCAGCACATCAATCTCATTCAGGATGGTGAAACGGTGAAGATGTCTAAACGGGCAGGAAAGATAGTAACTTTGGATGATCTGATCGATGAAGTAGGAAAAGATGCAGCTCGTTATTTCTTCGTGAACAGAAAACCTAGTGCTCATCTTGATTTTGATCTGGAATTGGCAAAAAAGAAATCTTCTGAAAATCCGGTTTATTACTGTCAGTATGCTCATGCCAGAATTGCCAGTGTGATAAAAAAGGCTAAAAAAGAAAAAATAACCTTAAAAGATTTTGATGTAAAAAATCTTAGAAAATTAAACAAAGACAGCGAACTTACACTCATCAAGAAAATGCTGAATTTACCCGAGATATTGCATGCTTGTGCCGATCATCGTGAACCTCATCGACTTGCCGGCTACACACACGAACTTGCTGGAATGTTACACAAATATTATGCAAAATATCAGATCGTAAATGCTAAACACAAAGAGCTCAGTCAAAGCAGATTATACCTGCTTTCTGCCATTAAATCAGTTTTGGCGATTTCATTGAATCTTTTGGGCGTTACAGCCAAAGATAAAATGTAACCTTCTAATTATTAATCGTTATAGATAGTAAAATAGTGATGAAGGGAGGTTTGATAAGGCTTTTTTGTTATGTGTATTTTTTATTTTTTTGTCATAAGTGAGAATTCAATAAATGAAGAGAATAATGATTATGTCTGATACTCATAGAAATCAAGTCTTATTAAGGAAAGCATTCCTGGATGAGGAAAATATAACGCATATTTTCCATTTGGGAGATACTTACGAAGATCTGGATGAAAATCTTGATCTGATCGAAGGTATAGAAGTATTCAAAGTTCCCGGATTGTATCACGATGGCTACCTTAACAGATCTATCCACCATAGCATTCCAGCAACAGTAGAAAATTGGAAATTCCAGCTGGTCCATTTTTTGAATGATGTAAAAAAACTTCATAAAAATCTGGACTTTGTGCTTTACGGACATACTCATCGACCAAATTTCAGAGAATTGAATGGAATGTATTTTATCAATCCCGGTCACCTGAAAAGATCAAGAGATCGCGGCAACGATGCATCTTATATTATTGCCGAAACAGAAACTGATAAAATCACTTTCAATTGGAAAAAATTAAATAAAGAAATTTTTATGACAAAAACCATATCGAGATAAACTTGGAGGGACGATGACAATTGAAGAAATTAATCAGAAAGTTATCGAAAAAAGTCAGATCATCGACACATTGAATGAAGAGATCGGAAAAGTAGTCGTTGGTCAGAAGTACATGATAAAGCGAATGCTGGTCGGTCTTTTAGCAGATGGACACATTTTACTGGAAGGTGTTCCCGGCTTGGCAAAAACTTTAGCTGTAAATACTGTTGCCAATACGATCAAAGCCAGTTTTAAAAGATTGCAGTTCACTCCCGATCTGCTACCGGCAGATTTGGTGGGAACGCTCATCTACAACCAGAAATCCGGTGAATTTGTTCCCAAAAAAGGACCGATTTTCGCCAATTTCATTTTAGCGGATGAGATCAATCGTGCTCCGGCAAAAGTACAATCTGCATTGCTGGAATCGATGCAGGAAAGACAGGTTACGATCGGCGACACAACTTATCCGCTGCCAAAGCCATTTCTGGTGATGGCAACTCAGAATCCCCTGGAACAGGAAGGAACGTATCCGCTACCCGAAGCTCAAGTTGACCGTTTTATGCTGAAACTCCTGATCGATTATCCTTCTCGTGCCGAAGAAAATCTGATCATGGAAAAAATGGTGCGCGATGATGAGATCAAGATCAAACCTGTGCTAAAACCTAAAGAAATTCTGGAAATGCGCAACCTGATAAAAGACATCTACATGGAAAATAAAGTAAAAGATTATATTCTGGATCTGGTTTTTGCTACGCGTAATCCCCAAGAATACAAAAATCTCTCGGAGCTGAAGGATCTGATCGAATGCGGAGCTTCTCCCCGTGCCAGTATTTTCCTGGCTCGTGCAGCCAAAGCTCATGCTTTCCTGGAACATCGCGGCTACGTAACACCCGACGATATTAAAGCCATCGGAAAGGATATTCTGCGTCACCGCATCATACTTACTTATGAGGCAGAAGCAGAACAAATATCTCAGGAAGATATTGTTAATCGCCTGTTTGATGAGATCGAAGTGCCGTAAGAACTTCGGAATGTTCCCGATTTTCGGGATCTTCCGAATGTTTGTATTAATTTTTAAAAGATATAGTGTGAACCTCCTTCCAGTGGATATCCATAGGATTCCACGGGATTAATTTTATCCCCTTCTAAAGGGGGACTGGAAGGAACATTTTTTCTTATGAAAAGGTAGAAAGTTCCGAAGTCATCCTGAGTGATCCTGAAGAATACGGGATTGTATCGAAGGATTTGAGCAGATGGAATTAGAGAAAGTAATATTAATATGGAAACATCGGATATAATAAAGCGCATAAAAAAAATTGAGATAACGACCAGAAACCTGGTAAACGATCTCTTCTCGGGCGAATATCACAGCCTGTTCAAGGGGCAGGGACTGGAATTTTCTGAAGTGCGTGAATACCAGGAAGGTGACAGTTTCCGTCAAATCGACTGGAATGTAACCGCCCGACAGGGTTTTCCGTTCATCAAAAAATTTGAAGAAACCCGTGAATTGAATGTGTTGTTTCTGGTGGATGGCAGTGCTTCTACCCTGTTTGGCACACACAGCTATCTAAAATCGGAACTGATCACGGAAATCACTGCTGTGCTATCTTTTTCTGCTCTTTCCAATAATGACAAAGTGGGCCTGCTGCTCTTTACTGATGATGTGGAAAAATACGTTCCTCCCCGCAAAGGAAAGAAATCAGCACTGCGAATTCTAAGAGATATTCTATATTTCGAACCTAAAAATAAACAAACAAACATCACAAAAGCGGTGGAATACATTTATCGCCTTACCAAAAAGAAAAGTATTATTTTCGTTATTTCGGATTTCATGGATGACGATTATACAAACAGCCTTAAGCTTCTGGCAAAAAAACATGATGTGATCGCTTTGCGAGTTTTAGATAAAGCAGAAATTGAACTTCCAGATGCTGGAATTCTGCAATTGAAAGATGCAGAATCGGGAAAAATGATCACTGTGAATTCTTCCCATAAAAAAATTCGAGATCGTTACTCTGATTTGATAAAAGAACAAGATGAAAAACTGAAAGAAACTTTTAGGAAAATGAAGATAGAACTTGTAACCCTTTTTACCGATAAACCTTACGCACCAGAACTGAGAAAATTTTTCAAATTCAGAATTCGCATGAAGAACCAGAGGTAAAATAATAATGTTAAAAAAAATCAAAATCCCCCTTTTATTCCCCCTTCTAAAGGCGAGCGACATCAACCAATCTTATCCTGAACTCATCGATAAAGCTCAGGACAGGCTCAATCGAAGGATTGGTACAGAGGGGTTCACTAAAATAAAAAAAATTATTTTTTTTATCTTTTTTGCTTTAACTGTTCTTTCTCTTTCAGCTCAAACTCTGGAATATTACGTTCAAAAACCTAAACCGCTTTTTGTTGGCACACCATTTCATGTTCTGGTAGATATTCAAACTTCTTTGCAGGACAGCATTTTTGCGCCGGTTATCGATACTTTGGATGTCTTCATTTTACGCGAGCTGAAATCGGAAGATATTGTGGAAAATGATTCGATAACAACTAAGATCGATATGACATTCCAGGCTTTCGACACAGGAGAATACACCTTTCCCGAACTGGAATATTCTGTAAAAAGTGGTGAAGAAATTACAGTTTTAAAAACTAATGAGTTCCTGGTAAACGTACAGTCAATGCTTGCAGACAGCTCAAACGTGGTGCAGGATATTGCCGATCCGATCAAAGTGAATCTTGGTTTCTGGGATTATGCTTTACCGATTCTCATCATCCTGATTTTGATTTTGGGAATTTATCTCCTGATAAAATATTTGAAAGCTCGCAAGCAAGAAGATGTAAAACCAATTATCATCGATGATCGACCAGATTGGCAGATCGTTTTGGAAGAACTGCAAAAACTAAGATCAGAAAAATTGTTGGAAAAAGGTGATTTCCTTATCTTCCATTTCCGTCTTTCCTATCTGCTCAGATTATTCATAGAATTACATTATAAAGTGTTTGCTGTGGAAATGACTACCAGTGAGATCAGAGAAAATCTTACTCAGATCGATCCTGAAGAAAAATCAGAAGTTCTGAAATTCCTCTCTTTTGCAGATCGCATCAAATTTGCTAAATTTATTCCTTCTACTGAAGAATCGGACAAAGCGCTAAATTGGCTGGAAAGCTACCTTTTAAAATTTAAAGAAATATCAGAACAATCAGACCAGGAGGAAGCAAATGCTTGAGTTTGTGCATCCTGACTGGTTCTGGGCATTTTTTATTTTGATCCCGTATCTGCTTTATGAGATATTCTTCAAGCAGAAAAGAAAAGTTCGTTTGCTGCACAGTCGAGTTGAACTTCTTAAGAAAATTTCCGGCAGCAGTTGGATCTATAATTATTTTCCAATTCTTTTAAGAACTCTTGTTATTGCACTTCTTATCCTGGCTTTAGCACGTCCGCGCCTGGCTCATAAAAGGCAGCAGATCACCGGCAAAGGCATCGATATTATGCTGGCTGTAGACGTTAGTGGAAGTATGCAGGCAGTTGACTTCCAACCCACAAACCGCTTGGAAGCTGCCAAAGAAGTTGCCAAAGAATTTATTAATAAACGCCGAAACGACAGGATCGGGATGATCGTGTTTGCCGAAAATGCTTTCACACAATGTCCACTCACTTTGGATTACAATATTCTGATGACAATTATGGACAACGTGGAAATCAACAAAGAAGCGAATGGAACTGCGATAGGGATGGGTTTAGCCACTTCTGTAGCGAGGCTGCGCGAATCGGAAGCAAAATCTAAAGTAATAATTTTAATAACAGATGGTAGAAACAATGCCGGCGAGATCGATCCGCTCACAGCTGCTGATCTGGCAGCAACCTACGATATAAAAGTTTATCCGATTGGCGTTGGTAGTACCGGTTTGGTAGATTTTCCGATACAAACAGCTTTCGGAATACAATATCGCAAAGTTAAGATCGATATCGATATGGACACTTTAAACGACATTGCTGAAAAAACTGGAACAGAAAGAGCACTGAGAGCTACAAACACAGCAGAATTAGAAGCCATCATGAAACATATCGATGAAATGGAAAAAACTGAGATCAAGATCAATGATTATTACGTTTACCAGGAAATGTTCTGGCGTTTTCTTTTATTGGCATTTGCACTTTTGATGATCGAATTTATTTTTAGAATTGTAATAAGGAAAGAGATTCCGTGATGGAAATGGAAAGACACACAGTATTTGAGACTCTGCGACGATGTGACTATGAGAATTTGTGAAAATGAGAAAATGGAGTAAGTGAAATAGCTATGTTGCTTTTTAAATTGAATCAGTTATCTGCGAAAATAGGCGTAAATCAGCGGTTAAAAAATATACAAATGAACATTTTTTGTTCGTTTTTGTTCGCTGCAAAAGGTTAAATTATGCGTTGGGGAAATCCGTATTTACTGTTTCTTTTGATCCTGATACCGATCTTTTTCATTTTGATCGGACTGGCAGAACATCGCAGAAAAAAGAATTTCACTAAATTCGGTGAAAGCAGATTTTATAATTTCTTTTTGCAGGAATATTCTGCTTTTCACTGGGGATTGAAAAACGTTTTATTCGTTATCGCAATTTTATTCATGATAATTGCAATTGCCCGTCCCCGTTGGAATAAAGAAGTGCAGATAGTGAAAAAGGAAGGGATTGATATTGCCATCTGCCTGGATGTTTCCAAAAGTATGGACGCTCAGGATATTCAACCCAGCCGAATCGATAGAGCCAAAGATCAGATTTCGCTGTTTATCGATCAGCTTAAAGGTGATAGAATATCCATAGTTGCTTTTGCTGGAAGAAGTTACGTGCAATGTCCACTCACCGATGATTACGGTGCAGCCAAACTTTTCCTGAATTTACTGGATACCGAAAGTGTGCCTTCTTACGGAACAAATATTGGTGGTGCAATAGAAAAAGCGATTTCACTGTTTGGCGAAGAAGAAAAACATAAAGTCATCATCGTGGTCAGCGATGGCGAGGATCTGGAAGAAAGTGCGATCGATGTAGCTAAAGATGCGATCAAACAGAATGCTATTATTTACACTTTGGGTGTTGGTTCGCCGGAAGGCAGCACGATCCCGCTGAAAGATGAATCAGGAAATACCGTTTATGCCAAAGATGATAAAGGCGACATAATTTTTACCAAATTGGATATCAACACTCTCACGCAAATCGCCAAGATCGGTAATGGACGCTTCTTCCCTATCACTCCGCAACAGTCGGAAATTTTTGAGATCATGAAAAACATCAATGAGATCGAGAAAAAGAAATTCGATTCCCGGGAATTTGTACGCTACAAAGAACAATACAAGTATTTTGTGATCGCAGCATTGATCCTGCTAATCTTGGAATCTTTGATTATCTACAAAAAGAAAGTTAAATTTAAAAGAGTGATTTAAATTGAATATTGAAAATTTGAAATTGAATAATTCCAACCTTCCGAATGGTCACAGACCTTCCGAATGGTTGAAAAAAATGATTAACATCATTGCAATCCTGAGCAGAGACGAAGGATGTGGCATGATAAAAAACGAATGCAAAATATTATGAAAAAAAAATTGATTATCTTAATGCTGATTTCGTTCAGCTTACTTTCAGCAGAAATGCTGAATTACGACAAGGTGCTTTCCAACCTGAAAGGTATTAAATACTACAAAAATGGTGAATACGACAAAGCTGGAGAAGCTTTTGAAGATAATGCTATTCAGCATCCAAACGATCCTCGCCTGCAGTTCAATCAGGGAAATGCCCAATATAAAAACGGTAATCTGGAAGAAGCAGAGAACTCATACAACATGGCTCTAAAAAATCCTGATTTCAAAGATAAATCGTTGGCTCATCAGAATCTGGGAAATGTAAAATTCCAGCAGAAAGATTATAAGAATGCCATAAAACATTATCGTGATGCCCTCATTCAAAATCCAGACAACCTCGATGCCAGATACAATTATGAACTGGCTGCAAGAATGCTTCAGAAACAACAGCAGCAACAACAGAATCAGCAGCAACAGCAGCAGAACGACGATAAGAAAGAAAATGAAGATCAGCAAAAGCAGCAACAACAACAGCAGGATCAACAAAAGAAAGACGAAGAGAAAAAAGACCAACAGCAGCAACAGAAGAAAGAAGAAAATAAAGATCAACAGCCGCAGGAAGAACAGAAAACTGAAAAACAGAAAGCAGAAGAAAAGAAAAAAGAAGATGCAGAAAAAATTCTGAAAGCTCTCTTGCAGAAAGAGAAAGAAGAGATGAAGAAAGAAAAGCAGAAGATGAATGTTGACAAAGCCAAAGAAGGTAAATATTGGTAATAAACCTTCGCAATGATGTAAACCTTGCGAATGGTTAAAAGAATAAATTATGTTGGTAAAATGAAAAAGATATTTTTGATAATCGGATTGATATTGATTTCGTTTCTAAATGCAGAATTGCTGCGCATCGATTCCTATGTGAATCAGACTAAGATCGGCACCAGCGACAGGCTGAATTTTACTATCGAAATTTCCGGTGAAGAAGCAAATCAGGTAGCAGAGCCGGATCTTCCTGAAATCAAGGGGTTCCGCAATCTGGGAAGTTCCACTTCCACTTCCTCGTCGGTTTCCATTATCAACGGCAGGATGCAATCCGAATATACCAAAAAATACACATACACTTTAGTTCCGAAAGCAAAAGGTAAATACATCATTCCGCCTGTTACAATTAGATTCAAGAATGAAACTTATAAAACCACAACCATTACTGTGGAAGTTGTGGAAGGCAGCACAGAACCTCCACCTCCAACTTCCAGAAATTTCAATCGAAACCAGCAGAAGCAGACCCAGAATAATTTCGAGGAAAATCTATTCGTAATCGCTGAAATCAATAAAACAATTTTTTGGGAAAATGAGCCGATCACTGTCGATTACACACTTCTCACCCGATATAACATCACCAATATTTCTTTTGGTGAAGATCAGAATTTCAGTGGATTCTGGAAAGAAGATGTTTTCACTCCAAGTCAGATAAATTTCAGTCGCAGAAATTACAATGGCGTTCTTTACAACACAATGTTGATGAAAACGATCGTGCTCTTCCCTACCCAAAGCGGAAAAATGGAAATTCCATCGATGGAACTGCTGGTGGATATTCGCACTGAACCGACCAGTTTCTTCGATTTTGGTGCGACCAAACAATATTCCATCAAAAGTAAACCGCTCAGGATAAACGTGCGTGAACTTCCTGAAGAGGGAAAACCGCAGAATTTCACAAATGCAGTTGGAACGTATAGTTTGAGCAGCAATGTAAGTGATACGGAGCTGAAAGTTGGTGATTCTTTTACCTACACTTTGGAATTGAAAGGTGAAGGCAACCTGAAGCAGTTTGATGTGCCTACTTTACCACTAATTCAGCATTTAAGGTTTCTCGATCCGGAAATTACCAACGAGATTAATCAGGATCAGAAATCCGGAACCAAAAACATTAAATATCTTGTGATCGCACAGGAAAAAGGCACATTCACGATTCCTCCGATCAAATTCAGTTTTTTCGATACAAAACAAGGAAGATACCGCACATTGCAATCCGACAGCTACACCTTGAATATTGCAGAAGGAAGCGGTTCCATCATTCCCAGCAGCACAGCTCAGTCGGTAGTTCGCATGGAAGGAAAAGATATAGGATTTATCATCAAAGATACAAACCTGAGAAACAAAAAGATCTGGTTTGATTCTTTTCTCTACTGGTTGATAATATTTCTGATTTTCTTGATAATTCCAACTTCTTCGCTTTATACAAAACAAAAAGAAAAACTGCAGGGAAATCTCGATTTTCAACGCCAGCGCAGAGCAAATAAAATTCTGAAAAAATACATGAAACAGGCTACTGAATATCACAAAATAGAAGATGTGAGATTTTATGCCGCAGCTCAAACCGGTCTCAGCAGCTATCTGTGCGATAAACTGCGCATTCCGCGCGGCAGCACGACCGATCAGATAATAACTGAGATTTCCAGCAGAAATATTCAAAATGAACTTCTGGAAAAGATCAAAGATATCTTCGAAACCTGCAACAAAGCTCGCTTCATGCCAGGTGGATTTTCCAGAGATAACATACAAGCAGATTTTCTTGAACTTAAAGAAATCATAACAGAAATTTCTCGGAGTAAATTATGAAAAAGGTAATGATATTCTTATTAATTTCCTTCTTGTTCATTTCATTGATATTTGCCCAGGAAATTATTCAAGATACATTCCAAAAAGCACTTTCAGCTTATGAAGCGAATGATTTTGAAACAGCATTAAAATCGTTTTCTCAACTGGAAAATGAAGGAATTATCAATGCTGACCTGTTTTACAATATTGGTAACTGTCATTTTCGATTGGGAAATATCGGGGAAGCGATCCTGTATTATAAAAAAGCGTTAAAAGAGCAATCTAACCACGAAGCAGCCCGTAGAAATTTGAATTATGCACTTACTTTTACCCAGGATAAGCAGGGAACCAATAATGAAGACGTTGTCCGCTCTTTCTGGAAGAAAACTTACGATTCACTTTCTTTGAATTTATTAGCATTCCTAATCCTGATATTTTTTGCAGCAATCGTTTTTATGATCTGCATTATGATAATCCGCTACCGGGGAAGAGAAAAGACCGTTCCTTTTTTCATTACATCCATTTTAATAGTTTTTATGATCGTTTTTGTTCTGCTTGGTTTTCTAAAATGGCAGGATTATCATCATTCCAAGCAGGCAGTATTGCTTTCCAAAAGTGCAATTGGTTATAGTGGCCCCAGCCAGGAATTCGTACGTGTTTTCACGATTCACGAAGGTATGATATTCCAAATAGAAAGAACGGAAAATGATTGGAGTCTGATCAAGCTTGCAAATGGATTAGGCGGTTGGATTCCAACCAATACTTATGAAAAAATATAGATTATTCATTTTTGTTTTTTTGCTCATCTTGATTGGAACTCAAATTTCAGCGCTGGAAAAACATCTGAGTTTAAAGGGAATTCCTTCTCAAGGTGGTTTGATCTTTGGCACGATCTCTGAAGCTGTGAAGCAGGTGAATCTGGATGGAGAAAAGCTGCATCTGATCGGCAGAAGCTTCATCTACGGTTTTGATCGTGATGCCGAGTTGGTGCATGAAATCACTTTGATCTTTGATGATCACTCAGAATTTATTAAGTTTGATATTGCCAAATACGAATACGACATTCAGAAAATCACCAGAGTGCAGAAAAAATACGTTGCTCCTCCTGCCGATCCATTTCTGGCAAATAAAATTCAATTGGAAGCAAATACATTGAAAGCAATTCGTAAACAGATGAGTAAAAATATCTTTTTCTATGCTGATTCGATTTTTATTCGACCGGTAGAAAAAGGCTGGATCAGCTCAGATTTTGGTGGTCAGCGCATCATAAATGGAGTTCCACAACGACCTCACAGCGGTTTAGATATTGCCGTACCAAAAGGAACAGAGATAAAAGCGATGACTAATGGTGTTGTATCTCTGACCGGTGATTATTTTTACAACGGTAAATTTGTCCTCATCGATCATGGCAGCGGTCTTAGTTCTATCTACCTTCATATGAGCAAAATATCCGTAGAAAAAGGTGATTTTGTAAAGATTGGTGATAAGATCGGTGAAGTTGGTTCAACTGGTAGATCTACCGGAAACCATTTGCATTGGGGAATTAAGTGGTACAAAAGCAGGATCAATCCATCTCTCATGCTAAAACCGCAGGATGAATTTCTGGTTTTCAAAAGTAAGATTACTGAAGATAAAATTTTATCGAATAAATAAATCTAAAAAATTCTTTGAACTAAATTTTCTTGACCAATTTCATCTTTAACTAATTTATTTCATAAAAGTAAAGGGAGGAAAAATGATATTAAAGAAAATGAAATTGTGTTTTATTCTGGCATTACTTTTATCAAGTATTTTCATGTTTGCGGAAAATGAAAACTCAGTAGAAAATTATGAATTGATCGCCAAATACGTTGTTCACACAACTACTCAAGGTTTAGGTGCTGCTTTATCAAATATCGAATCTGCTGATGAGCAAATTGAATTTCTAAGGACTTACATAACTCCAATTAGATTTTATCCAGATAAAACAGGATATTTTTACATTTATAACTTTGATTGTGTGAATATAGCTCATGCCACTCAGAAAGATCTGGAGGGTCAGAATTTGTACGATTATCGGGATGCGAAAGGAAAATATGTAATTAGAGAATTGAGTGCTGCCAGCCAAAACGGTGGTGGTTATGTAGAATATTACTGGCAAAAACCTGATGATGAAATTGAGTATAAAAAAATGGGCTATGTAGAACCAATTCCCGGAACCGATTATTTTATCGGAACAGGAGTTTACTTACAATAAAAACTTCGGAATGTTCCCGGTTCATCGGGATCTTCCGAATGTTTATACTTATAAAAAAATTAAAAAGCCCGATCAAATTTGACCGGGCTTTTAGTTTGTAAATTTATTATTTAATAACTTTTACTGAAACCAAACCTTACCGTGTATTCACGAGTAAATTTGCTTTCTGCGCTTGTGATAAGCGGCATGGAAAAACCGACTTTGAACATTCCCATACCCGTAAGATAATGCAGTTCAGGAACAAAATCCATAAGGAACATGCTGGATTCAACATCAGAACTTCCAGCTTTTGCATCTCCGGATACTACCACCAAAAATCCTAAATATCCGTCAAATTTTGGTTCAAATTTCAAAAAACCATATCGGCCTTTCATGGATAACATGTTGCCATTTTTAACTTCATCTTCATCTTCACCGTTCAGCCGATATTTTACATCTGCCAGAATTTCTCTGTTATCTGTACTCAAAATTACATTCCCGGCAGCAGTAAAATCCAGTGATCCCGATCCCATCGGAGTTCCGTAATCTACATTGCTGATTTCTACTGTTTTATCTTTGTCTCCTGTAGGAAGTTTTACAGAGATATCAGCAGAATAATCCATATTCCAACCATTGAATCCTTCTGGCAGGTAGGAACGATAAGCTCCGCCCACTGAAATATCACCAATGCCAATCGCACTCTTAGATTTGTCACCCGATGTTGCTGTAATCCTCTGCAACGGCAAGTTCGCCGAAACCACAAAATTTCCTAAGGGATAAGCAAAAGGAATTTTAACAGATTGTCTTCCAGATGAAAACTCCATCTCCGGTGCCAATTCAGGACTTGTAATTGTTGTTGTTTCAATTGGTCTGTTAAGATCATAACTGATGGAAGGTTCAGCCAGAACTGCACTCCTTTCATAATAATCCTGACCAAATAATAGTGATAGTGATAAAATCAAAATAGCTAAAACCAATTTTTTTTTCATTTCTCCTCCGTCTATTTTCCGATAATTTTTACTAAAATTCTTTTTCTTCTTTTGCCATCAAACTCACCATAAAAGATCTGTTCCCAGGGACCAAAATCTAACTTCCCATTTGTGATGGCAACTACAACTTCTCTTCCCATTATTGTTCGCTTCAGATGTGCATCTGCATTGTCTTCAAAGCCGTTATGCTGATATTGGGAATATGGTTTTTCGGGAGCCAGTTTTTCCAGCCATTTTTCAAAATCTGCGTGCAGTCCGCTTTCATCGTCATTAATGAATACACTGGCAGTGATATGCATGGCATTCACCAGGCACAAACCTTCCCTGATTCCACTTTCATGCAGGCAGCTTTCGATCTCCGAGGTAATGTTTATCAGTTGTCTTCTGCTTGTTGTATTGAACCATAATTCTTTACGAAATGACTTCATAGTTCATCTTTTCCTTACTTTTTCAGCACCATATTGTCGAAATAAGAGATTATCTTCTTTTTCAGGTTTTTCTTGATTTCCTTTTCTACAGAACGAATTGCGCGTGCTTTTGCTTCGCTGTAGCTGATGTGACCTTCACGGCCTTTTTCATCCAATGTTAAAATCGTATTTCCAACTGGATCTACAACCTGCAATTGCAGTTCATAACGAACAAATTTCTCTTGTCTCTGCAGATCTGTTTCTTCGAACAAGACCATTCCATCTGCATTCAGAAGCGGAGAGTTCGAAATCACAAAGCCCAGATCGTTCATCAGCTCTTCTACCAGGATCGTGATCTTATTATCTTCATCATTCTTAATGTTGACTGAAAAACCGATCTGCCTGGCAATTTCGGCAGTTTGTTTCATAACTTCTGTATGATTGTAATTCAATTCCAGCATTTCTTTGGCAGATGGCAGAATAATTCCTAACTGACTTAACAGAATTTCGTTTTGAGAACTGAAAGCTGCTGCTGCACTCATCGCTGCATAATCAAATAAGATATCGAAAGATTCGTCTGCCATTTTTTTGTACTGTTTTATTCTATCAGCATTTTCCGCAATCTTCTGTTCGTAGATGTCAGCTGTTTTCATCCTGTTCAGATAAGCTATCACATGAACTCTTCCCATTTTATCGGTGTAGCTTTCTCCAAACTCGATATTCACCAGAGTCTGATCAGCAGAGATATTTACGTTTTTCAGCGTCTCAGATTGATCTTCGTATGATGTTTGACCATTTTCGGTCAACTCCATGTAACGCTGCCGATATGTTTGATCTGTCTTTACATTAGTTTCGAAGATTCGAGCCAGATTGCCGGCTGCCATATTTTCCGCCATATCGCGCGAATCTGCTTCTCCCAAAGCAGAAAGATACATATTTTCGGGATATACACTTTTGGGATTATCCAGCCATTTTGGTGCTTTATTCTTTTTGGCATAAACACTGCAGCTTAGTAAAAGCAATGCTGCCATTACAATAATTATACTTTTTCTCATAATTTCCTCTTTCATTTCCTTGGAAATCCAAATTAATTCAAATAATAAGATTCAAAGAGATTCATATCTTTCCTGGAAACTTCCTTTACTCCCTTATCATCTATCCAGAGCAGATTTCCGTTTTTATCGTAATACTCCAGCTTTATATGATGAGTTCCAGGCGCCAATTCGATTTCGTCTACCAAAGCTTTTGCCGGGAAGAATCTTGAAATTCTAAGATCAGCATTTTCAGTCTGATCTACAGCAACATCTGTAGCCAAACGTAAGAGGTCTCCCCAACCTCCGCCGCCAACTTGTTTATCCAGTTCTTCTTTACCTTTTTCAGCAGCTAAACCTTTGATTACAGCTCTTGTTATTGTTTTCAGGTAGATTATCGGTTCTTTGATCTTATATGTTTCCAAAGCTACTTTTTCGATGCTCTCGATCTTCTCCATATAGCCATAATCTCGATTATCTACTACAATTTTTACATTTCCAATTTTGGATTTTCTCATTTCCATGTAGGGAAGTTGAAATTTGAAATGATAACCTTCTTTTACACCAGGCCAGTTTATTATATCCAGTGTTTCCAATTGCTGATTTCCGCGAGGATTTTCTTCCGTTGTTCCGATGATTATAAGATCTTTTTCGGTGTGAATATAAAGTGTATTGGCTTTTTTGTCTGGTCCACGCCCTACAAAACTGATGAAATTAACTTTTGCTTTTTCTGTTCTTTCCAGATAACTATCAAGATTTGGATGCTTGAAATCGTAAACTTGAGCCTGCAGATTAAATGCTTCCACGATCTTATCTCTATCTATCCTGGCATCATCCATTTTACCTTCAGCTCTGTACAAAAGCATGCTTAAATATCTTCCCAGAGCGGAATTATGGAATTTGTTCTTACCGGTTTTAAACTCATTCTTTTTATCTTTGGAAAGATTCAATTGATTTGCTGTTTTCTTGTGTTTTTGTTCCAATAAAGACAGTTTATCATTAATTCTTCGGATTTCCACAAAAGCAGCATCGAACTGATTAAGTTCAAGATAATTCAAAGCTTTGAAAACATTCAGGTAAATATCTTCATAATCTTCTCCGGCATATTCCAGAGTATTATCGTTGAAAAGCATAGAAGTGGCAGCTCGAGATATACTCTTCGTATAAAGTTCATCAATTGCCTGTTCTGCTTTGGAAAGAGCTTCGTTGCTTTCTTTATAACGGCCGGCATAATGCAGCAGCATACCTTCATCCAGATAAAAAAGTGCCTGCTCTTTCTTTTTGTAGAATTTGCCTTTGGCTGCTTGAATTTGCTTTAAGACTCCTTCATAATCCTGCGCAATTAATTTCTCATCGGTTCCCACAAATTGTTTTTTGGAAGTCTTCATATTGGCACAACCTGTGAAAAGCAATAGAACTACAAAACTGAGTGCCAGATACAATTTCAGATTTTTCATGGTATTTCCTTCTACCACTTAGTTTTCTTTTTATTTACGAGTTTCTTGATCTCTTTACTTCCAATCCATACTTTTTCGTTAGTTTCCACATTGATCAGTTCCAGATCGATCTGATAGAATTTGGCAGCTTTTCCACCACTGGCATCTACATTAGATTTAATACCACCTTGAAGCATGAAATCTGCTCCGGATTCAGCAGCAAGTCTTTTAGCTGTATCATCGCTGGCATAAGATTGTTGTTCCATTCTTTCGTCGCGGATTTCTTCCCTTTCTTTACTGCTGGCTACAAATTTCACTTTTCCTGCATTGATCAGCTCACGCTCGATATCTTTTATGAAAGTATCAGTTTGAATGTGCTCAGAACTGAAATTACGGATAGTACCTACGATAACAACTGGTTTACGATCTTCTTCCATCATGAAATCACTAATCCAGGGACGATAAACCATATCCTGGATCATTTGCTGAGCTACCAGTTTGGAATCTGTATCGTTCCAATTTCCACTAAGGTCGGTTACTTCATCTGAAGAAACACGTGAAACTGTTCTGTTTGGCCCGCAACCCAAAGTTAGCAAAACAGCGCAGAACATTACCGTTAACAAAATTATTCTAAAATTTTTCATCTTCCCTCCAATTTTTTTACTTTTATTACATTCTATTATTTATCTAAAAACTTGATTTGTATTGTATGATGTCAAACTAATTCTAAAATAAATAGGAGAATAAAAAAACAGGGATAACCAAAGCTATCCCTGTAATTTATTATATTACAATCAATTACTTAAGTAGAAGCATTTTTCTGAGACTTGTATAATCTGTACCTTTCATATTAATCTCATAAAAATATACACCGCTTGCTACTGATTTGTTATTGATGTCTTTTCCATTCCAGGAAACAGTATGATCGCCAGCTGTTTGAGCTCCTTCAAAAAGGGTATTGATCTTCTGTCCTTTTGGGTTGTAAACATTGATGCTGATCTCTGCATTCTGATCCAGAGAATAAGCAATAGTAGTTGTCGGATTAAATGGATTTGGATAATTCTGTACAGAACTGATCGGGCTTACAGAAACCAGATTTGGATCAGTTCCAGTTACTAGTTCAGAAAAATCCAGATCCATGGACATATACATCAAAGATCCACCCAGATTTTGCCCGTGACCACTGGGACTGGAATATGAACCAAAGCTGTTATCATCGTAGAAAAAGAAATCAAGCCTTCCATGGCCATTGCCCAGATCGATAATCGTATCGGAAGGATAGAAATAACAAGGCATCATTCCATCCAGTTGAGAAACATAATTGTCATCATCCTGTTTAGCATTCATGGTGATCGGTTCGGACCAGTCTACACCATTATTTGCAGAAAGTGCAATTTTTATCTCAACTTTTTCTTCCCAACCAGCATAATTTGGATCACCGGCAATTGCATAGCGATTCTTCAGTCCATCTATCCAGGTTGCAGCCATCCAGCCATTGTCGGGGCTTGTAACAAGTCTGGTTTGATTTTCATGGAACATGTCATCCACAACATCAAAATAAATGGGATGTCCACCGACCCACGTTACATAGCCTTCAGGATCATATTCATCAACTTCACCATCTTCGTCCAAGTCCCAGGGCAGCATAGGGTTATCATCATTGGGATTTGCTCCTGGCACATCAACGAAATCCATGAAATCAAATTCTTCTGTTGCTGGATCGAAAGTATATAACTTTAGATACATCATAGGTAGATCAGGATACCATTGATCGGGGCGAAGCATCATATTCATATTTCCCAGGAACATCAATTTGGAATTATCGGAACTGAAAACTGCATTTGCATGATTACATAAATAAGGCATCATATAAAGTTCTTGAGGTTGGCCTGTATCAGGATCTACAAAGCGATAAGTTCCATCCTGGTTTTGCGGATTTGGAATATCCCACTCTCCCAACATGGAAATGTATTCATAATCACCTTCACCATAATTATCATTATAAAATACGTAAAGTTCATCACCAGTGGAAATACCAGAGCTGTATCCCATATAAGCAACCTGACCATCTTGAGAAACGGCAAAAGCCTGATTGGGTCTTACTTCTTCAGGAATTCCCTGATTCCATCCATCTAACATTGGAATCGTATTCCAGGTCCAGGTAAGTTCACTTTGTGCATTAAAATCATTTTCATCAAAATCTGCAAAACCAATGAGTACATTTTCTGAAGGATTACCGGAAGGTTGATGACTAATATAATTGTTACAAACTACATAAACTCTTCTTTTATCGGCATTTGGTGAAGGTCCTACATAAACATACGGCCAGATGAAATCATCATCGTCAAATGGTGTAGGAATTGTTTCGTCGATCAAGGTAAATGGTGTTTTCCATAGTCCGGCAGCTCCAAGATGATACAAATCGTAAGAAAACTTATCTCGATGTGAAATAGGACCAGAATAAACTTCGTGCCAGCTGACTAACGGATCGCTTGTTACAGGATCAATTCCAATACCGGCATATCCTTCAAAAACATCCTCAGTTTCAATCGTAGCCACGTTCAAAATATTACCATTGGCATCGATGTAAGCATAATATACTCTTCTGTTCGCAGCAGCAGTTTCACGAGCATGAAATACTACATACATTCCATTGCCATCTGGTTGAATTCGAAGTGGAAAACTGTTGTAACTTCCCGGCATGTAATCGAAGAAGGACGTTAAAATGATGTTTGGTTCTGTGATAAATGAAAAATCTGGTATAACTCGACTTGATCCTTCATACACCCTTTTTTGATATCTGCCGTCAAATTCTGCAGTTTCTTTTTGGATTGGCTGCATAAAATCATTGGCAAATAACGAAATAACCACGGTTAACATTAAAATAAAAATAACTTTTTTCTTCATTGCTCCTCCCTTTTTTTTGCTCAAACTATCCTTTAAATCAAAAAAACATTATTGGAAACTATAATGTCAAACCATTTTTAATTCAAGATAAAAAAAACTCCGAATCAAAAAATCCGGAGTATTGAAAGACAAAATCAGTTTTTACTATTTAAGCATTATCATTTTTCGGGTTTGTTCAACATTCCCGACCTTTAATTTATAGAAATAAATTCCAGATGAAACTGTCCGATTTTTACTATCTTTTCCATCCCACAAAATAGAATATGCACCAGCTTCCAACACATTATTAATCAAAGAACTAACTTTTTGACCTTTTATGTTATAGATCAATAATTCTGTCTGTGCAGAAGATCCAGCGATCACAAAATCGATAGTTGTTGTCGGGTTGAAGGGATTTGGATGATTTCCAATAAGATGTGTAACCTGAGAAATATTGTTATTCGGAGCAGAAACATTCATATTTACAGGTGGAAAGGTGATGTAATCGATCCAGCCGCAATCTTCACCATTAGTAACAGCTTGATCTTTATAATATGTCCACCTGAAGTTATGAACACCGGGTTCTACTGTGAAAGATTCCAATGTCCAGTCATCTTCACCACTCCACTCTTCCTGTAAAATATCATCAATATAAAAACGTAGGAAATCATAGCTTTCTTCAGAAGACACCTTTTTCCAAAACGAAATCGAACCTTCCATAATTACTTCATAGTTTATCTCCAAAGAACTGTCATCATAATGTGAAATATCGCCAGACTTCGCAGAAAATACTCCTTCGTGAACTTCATCATCAATTATCCAATCGGCATCACCACTGAAACTCCAATCCATAGCTGAAAAATCCCCAGATTCAAAATCTTCTATTAATAGTCCAGTGATCAGATCAAAATTGTTTTCAGTGAAGTAGCCGTTATCAGCTGTTATCTCCAGATCAAAACTTACAACTTCACCCAGAGGAGATGAACTATCTAAAGTGATATCACAAACTGGAAAAGTACCACTTCCACCGGAATTCAGAGAATCAATCGATAAAGGTAATGGTAATAATGAAATGTAGTGATTGGTTGTTTGAAGGTTCAAAATCACATTATAAGCATCAGCACCACCTTCATTCATCAGTTCCAGCTGCATCACAGCAGTTTCACCAGGATCCAGAATTCCATTTCCACCATCGTCAATAATCACCGATTCCACATGAATATCAGCAGCAAAAGCCATAAAATCCAATTCTGATTGCCAGGTTCCTTCGTCGGAAGAAATTTCGATGCCAATTGTAAATTCATGTTCATCGGGAACATCATTACTGACATCAAAATCGAAAGCATCTATCAAATCTATTGTTGATCCGCTGGCAATTGTTCCAATTATTTCTGAATCATCGTTTAATGTAATATAATCATCAGATTCTGAGATTGTTACTTCGGTATTATGAATATCACCAATATTACCGACTTCCTGCAAAGTTAAACTGAGCAGTGCATTTTCGCCAAATTCGAGAACTTCATCATTTCCAGCAAAAACGCTATGATCTGATACTTGAATAAAATACCCGGCTGGGATCACCTGTAATTGATATTCGGTGAGAAGACAATTATTTCCACTCACGAAAAGGCTGATTTCTCCAGGTTGTATAGAAGCAGCATCAAATTGCAAATCAGCATAACCTGAGTTATCGGTAGATGCAACCGAAACCAATTCACCATTCTGGATTAGAACACAATTGACGTTTTCAATTCCATTTCCATTTTCTTCAATCCAGACTTCATGATTTGTTACTCCCAAAAATATATTAGAATTAAAAGTTACATCCAGATTCATAGGCTCATCAGTCCAGACAGGAAGTAAACCATCTCCCAATACATTTGTGCCATAAAAAGTCCAGCGCAATGCACCTTCTTCGTATTGACCAGGCGCAGTAACCCAGGGAGCTGTATCGATCTTGGAATCCATATTCGCTTCACCGATCAAATAATAATCAGCGTCATAAAGTGCATCACAAAATTCTCTGTTCATGTGAGCTGATGGCCCTTCGGTCTGGCCTTCGTTAAACCAGCCATAGCGGGAGCTTCCGACATAAACAGCAGCAAAATTTTCTATCATAACCATATATTCTGCAATGCAATCTGCCACATCAAAGCCACCGGCATTACAACCATGAGTATAGATCAGGCTGAAATTTTGATCAATTCCATTTACCTGAGAAAAATTTGGATTGGTGATCTGCCAATCATCAAGTCGCATACAATAGCTGTAATTGCAGTGTCCGGCATGATAAATAAAGGAATGCCCCTGATTTATTTCGTTCATCAATTGATTCGCTGACCAGCTTCCCAGATCACGATCGTACATTGTAAGATAATCATCATCTACCGGAATTCCATTGGTTTCATAACCGTTGTCATCATGATATCCGATCAAAAGATCAAGATAATCTCCGCCCCAGGTCAGGGGATTATTGTACATGTTCTCTCCTGCCAGCAGCGGACTATCCAATTCTCCCAAAACCGGCTGTGTCTGATACATCATCGTTTTGTTCAGCATATTATCCAGTTCATCCTGAGTATTGAATGTGAGACGCGAAACAGCGATTTCCGGAATCAGATCATCTTCACCGATTTCTGCCCAGATGCCATCTCCGTCATCATCCCAGGTTCCATCCAGGGCAGAAAAGTAAAGGTCTGCCGGAATTCCGTAATCTTCGTAACCGCTACCCGATTGAACGTAACAGTAAAATCCTCTGTAAGGAATAAGCTCAATATCTCCAGCCAGAATAATCTGACTCACATCATTATCCTGATACTCCTGAATGATGTAATTTCTCATTTTTTCCGGAAGATCCTGGCCGGTCATTGTGGAGTTGATCTCAGTAATCGTAACAACTTCTGTGATAAATCCACGGGCTAAATTCAAATCGATTAAATCCTGGAAAGAATCTTCAAAGTCGCTGGTAGCAATGATCATTACATCGTATTCCCCTTCCCGGTTGGAAGGCATTACATTGTAAGAATTCATTATTTCAGGATTTTGAGCAAATTCTCTAACTTTTTTATCAATTCTGGAATTTGATTTTAAATTTTTTCTGGATTTTAGATAATTAGGATCATCTGCCAATTGAATTTTCACAGTTATTTCTCGATAATAAGAAATCTCTCCTGTTGCCGGAATATAACTGATTGGTGTTATCGTACATAAAGCAAATCCAAATCCGTTCATAAATTCCGTGGTTAAATGTCCCAAGTTTTGGTCAGGAAATATCGAGTTGGATTGATAGAGAGTTTCGTTTTTGTTGAAGCCGCCCGATTTTCCTAAAGATAGTGGTCTGGAAGGCTGCATGGGATAAAGTTGATAATTGCCTGACAAGCTCAATTCATTATCAGTTGTAACCTCTATCGATGCTGCTATTTTACCTTCGGGCAATAGCAGTTTTACAGGAAAATACGGCAGAGAAGGTTCACCAGTAATTCCTGCCTGAACTGTATTTTCAAATTCAATGATCTGATATTTCCCAACTTCTGAAATTTGTGGTTGCCGGAAATAATATGTATGTTCAATAGTTTCTGCAAATAAACTCAGGTTAACTAAAATTAGAAAAATTAGAAAAAATATTTTTTTCATTTCTGCTCCTATTCCTTTTTTTGTTTATTTAATGCAAGTTTTAAACCACAAATGAGTATTGCAAGCAAAAAAATACCCCGCAGGTTTTGCGGGGTAAAATGTCATCAAATTTTTTATATTTGGATATCAGTGTCTTCCTCTTCATCGTGCATACTATTGAAATCATCTGCACCATTGAATCCATAAGCAAAAATAATTTCATAGGTTTGACCTGGTATTAGAATTCTGTCGTATTGATCACCGGAATTTAAAGGTATAGTAAATCTGATCTCAGATATTCCACTTTCCTCATGACCAAAAACACGAGTTACATGATTCTCTCCTCCCAAGCCTACATCTGCGGAATGCATTGTTTCAGAGACTCCGAAATCATCTCTTACATAGGTTGTGCCATTATTAACATAACCAATTATGAAGTTAGCATTCTGCATATCATCAGTAGGATCAAAACCAACAGCTAACCATCCAGTTGTTGGTGCAAGCAGCATGCATCTCAAAGAATCTCCTACTACTTTCCATTTAAAAGTGAAATCTTCGACAGTTTCCATATTGAAGTTCTGTGTATCATTGTCCAAGCTGATATCTCCTCCGGTAGTTACACCATTGTTTCCACCACCTGTTTCATTATCTACAGTAAACGATGAGAATCCGGCATTGGTATGCATGGAAGAATAACTGTCATCATCTCCATAAGCTAAAATGAGAGGATAGCTTTCACTCCAGAGCAGCGGTTTATCATAATTATCTCCACTATCCAACGGCATTGAAAAGTAGATATAAGTCTCGCCATTTATTTCTAATCCACCTGTGTTATACAGATCATCTGTTCCGCCGTTGCTTATATCGGAAGTATGAGCTGTAGCTGAAGTGCCCCAATCATCTCGCAAATAACCTACAGAGTCGTTCTCCACATAACCAATAATGAAGTTTGCATTTTGCATAACGTTTTCAGGATCGAAACCAATGCCAACCCAACCGTTTGTAGGAGCAGAAACTAAACAATGAATAGTGTCAGGATCAACCAGCCAATAATACTTCATTCCAATCGTTTCTAAAGACATATAAAGAGTAGTATCTGGAAATGCGGATGAATTACCGCCGCTGCCACCTCCACCACCAGTTTCAGAAATCGTAATCTCAGAATAACCAGCAGCAGAATGGTATGAATCAAAATCATCATCATTTCCCTGGGCTAAAATTATTGAATAAGTTTGTTCCAATTGCAAAGCAACATCATACTGATCTCCTGAATTCAGAGGAATTTTAAATTCAAGTTCTGTATTTCCAACAACTTCCGAGCTGGAAATCAAAGTAACATCTGATGTTCCTCCAAGGCTAATATCAGAACTATGAGTCGTGTTACCAACTCCCCAGTCATCTCTTATATTTCCGTTGCCACCACTTACATATCCAATAATCAGGTTTGCATTCTGCATCATGGAAGTTGGATCAAAACCAACAGCTACCCAACCATTTGTATTGGCACTCAGGATGCAATGCAAATCGGAAGCATCTACTTTGTATTTAAGAGTAATTCCCGCCGCAGAAGCAGTTACAAAACCCAGAGTATCTGGTTCACCGCCGTTTGGACCAATGATCTCATCGGAAACACTATCACAACCAAAGAATATTATCAATCCTACTAAAAATAAGATAATTACTATTTTCAGTTTCAAAACTCCTCCTACCATTCCAGTCTTCTCTGGATATTGAAGCCAAGATGAAGATAGGAATCTTTTTCAGCTCCCAGGCTGCATCGCCTAATTCCTATATTGTCTGTGTTACTGAGTAAGAATGTGAATTGATGCCCGTAAGTGTCAAATTTGATGGCAAAAGAATAAGCATCTTCTTCTCCTAAATAAAAAGCTAATTCATCACTGGCAGAATCACGATCCAGAACAGGATAATATTCAAAAAGTAAACTCATGTTATCTAAGATCCTTACCGTTAAACCAGCTCCCAGAACAAATCTTTCATTATAACCGTCAAAGCCGGTATTGATCGTAGCAACTAATCGGTCGATTACTTCCTCATTCTGCAAGGCAAAATAAGGAAAGATATTGCGTCTTGTCGTTTCTGGTTGACTTACTTCTTCATAAGAGAAATAGTCAAGTCCAACCTGTCCTATTATTGGAAAATCATCAATCTCAATTTTATAGGAAGCACCTAATGTTTTTTCGCTTTTCCGACGAGAATAACCAAGTTTTAGTTCTGCATTTCTAATAAATTGATAGCGAGCACTGAGATTTACATTTGCACCGGCATCCATTCCCAGAAAGTTATCCAAAGGTTCATCGGTTATATCACCATAAAAACGGTGTCTTATCATCAATTCAGCTTGTTTTGCATCCAGTCCTGAAGGATTTATAAGATTGATCATAGAAAAATCGTAGGCTGAAAGAAATGAAAAGTAAAATACTATGAAGATTAAAAATATTTTTTTCATAAAACTCTCCTTAAGAAAAACCAGGTTCTGTAACACAAAACCTTCTTTTTTTTACGTTAACTAATTATTTTCTATACAAATATACCATAGTGGGAAAATCTCCCCCAAAAAATTAGAGTCCAGGCCAATTCCTGAGAGAGATAATCCCATGAAAATTATTG